>CATZIR010000001.1 GCA_958420145.1 uncultured Eubacteriales bacterium
CAAGCTACTGGCTTTATAGAAATGGTCCAAGTTTGAATTGGGTTATTGAGATTGCTAGAATCGAACACCCATTGATGAATTTCTACTCCACTTTGACTAATGATGTGGTCACTATTTGAGTGCAATTTTGTGTTTGGAATGCCGTAGTAAAAGTTGTACTGCACATCGTCTAGCGTAAACTTTTGTGTGCCTTCTGCTGAGCCGTCAAAGTAGTCCGTAAAGGCTTTTACAATAGAGTTAGTGTAGTTGCCGTCTGCGTCTTTTTCGTCTATTCCAGAGTAAACCGTGTCGTTATAACTAATGTCTTTTATAAAGAACAAATTCTCTTCTATCTTTGAGTTGTCTTCGCCGTCGTCTCCACTAGAGCCACCAGAGATAAAGTCGCTATACTGACGATAAATGCTAATGCTTTCAAATGCGATGTAGCCATAAAAGTTTTGCTCGTCAACTCGCTCATATTTTGTTTCTATTCCACAACTAACTGGGTTTTTGCCATTTTCAATACAAAATCTTGCGATGTTTTGTGAATTTTTGTTTACAGAGTTTCGAAAGATTGTTTCTATTCTACTAGAGATGTCGCTGTAGTCATAGCCTGCAAGAGTTATTTTACTTTTGTCTAGACTAACTTGAAAGCCCTGTTGAACAACTCCGTTAGGCGTAACCACCACTGAATAGTGAACACTAGCACAGCCAGAGAAAACCAAACAAGATACCACAAGCAAGCAAATTATGCTAAAAATTTTCTTTACTTTTGATTTTTTCATATACGCTATTATATTACATTTTGCAAATAATTAAAACATTTTGTGATTAAAAAAAATAATATGGGAAAACATTTATTTGATACAAGGAGAGAATATATGAAAGTTGATTTTGAAAAGAGCAAGACAAAAATTAATCTTGCAAGAAGTTTTAGTGCCGAGTGTATGGAAGGCGCTAAGTATCAATTTATGGCTAAGCAAGCCGAAACAGAGAATTTAGCATATCTAAAATCTATTCTAAAAACTCTAGCCAAACACGAAATGAGTCACGCAAAAGTTTTTTGGGACTATTTGCAAGACAATGCCAAAAAGGTGGAAAACAACATTGATATGACATATGGCTACCCATTTGAATGTGGCGAACTTGTGGACAACTTTAAGTTCCACTCTAAAAACGAGCAAGAACTAAGCGACCACATCTACCCTGCATTTGCAAAAATAGCAAAAGACGAAGGGTATGACGATATCGCCCACTCATTCAAGTTGATTGCAACCGTCGAAAACTGCCACAGCGCACTGCTTGACCAAATCTACACCAAGCTAAAAGGCAAAAAACTCTACAAGGCTCAAAAAAGCCAAAAATGGAAATGCAATCAATGTGGCTTTGAACACACAGCAAAACAAGCATGGGACACTTGCCCACTCTGCAAATACCCTCAAGGCTATGCTGAGATACCGTTACAAACTGATTATACTTTTTCAGCGTGAAAAAGTTACAAAAAGCGCTGGGGATTGCGATTTCCCCAGACCCTATAAACGCTTTTTTTGAATGTTGGTTTTGGAAGAATATACGAAAGCATGCGAGAAAGTGAAAAAGCGTAAAAAGAAAAGTTAGAAATAACTTCTCTTTTTTTTGTGCAATAAATAACGCCAGCACGCAACCAAGTTGCTAATGGCTAAACTTTTGTTTTCCCACCAATTCCCCCTTTCATTTATGGGTTCGCTTAAAAATGTCAATTAAGCAAGTTCTTTGCCTGTCATTTTTGCACTCCGTTAATTCACTAGTAGGTATGCGAGAAAGCATTTTAAAAAAAATAGAATAAAAAGCGCCGAAAGCCCCAGTGATTTTTTCGGACTCTTGAAACGCTTTTTTGAAAGCAGGTTTGGAAAGCCATTTGAAAGCAGAATATGAAAGACTTTATGAAAGTATAAGCGAAAAAATAAAATAATGTTTTTAGATAGTTTTTATTTTTTATGTTGCTTTGCATATAAACATATTTTGAATTACAAATTTAGAGATTATCAATAAAAAAGAAGTCAAAAATGACTTCTTTTTCTTATTGTATTTTATAATTACCTTTTACAAAAACATCTAATTAAAATTTACTTAATTCTTCCATACACTCTCTAACTTTTTGGTTGCAGTTTTTTAGAATGTCTTCGTTTTTATACTTATAACCGATTTCAACTAGTTTGTCTGCAATAATTTTTGGAAAGAATGGAGAAATGCAAACGATAGTGTTTTGATTGTCTACAACGACAATGTATGTATTGATAATTTTGTTGATTACTTGCAATTTTTCTGGGTCTGTTTCATTTTCCAAAATTGTATAGATAGCATCAACTGTTTTTACTGATTTTAGGTTTGTGTTTATTGCGTTTTTGCTAGTCAAAAAGAACTCGTTAGAAATATTTTGCTTACTCATATTTTCACATCGTGGCACTATTATAGTCCAGTGGAAACTCAATGTCAATACTCATTTTCGATATTTTATGAATTATTTGTAAAAAAAGAGAACTAATGTTCTCTCTTTTCAACTATTTTAACAATTCGCAGACTTTGTTTAGACGGTTTACAACCTCGTCTTTTCCTAGAAGGGAAACAATTTCAAATAGGTCTGGGGTGTTTGTTTTTGTTGTCAAAGCAATTCTAATTATGCTTGACACATCGCCATAGTGACCCTTGTATTCGGTTGAGTTTGCCTTGTATGCTTTCATATCGTTAGCAAAGCCGTCGTTTTCCATTAGGTGTTTGATTTTATCAAACCAAACTTGTTTGTCTATTTCGTCGGTGTAAACTTCTGCATACTTTTTGCAAACCAAGGCAATATCTTCTTTCGAGAATTTGTTAAAGTCAAAAGGATATTCGTTTATGCTTGCTGGATTAAACAAACTATTAAAGAAATAGAAGTAAGTAGACTTGATGTCTATCCATTTTGCAATGTCTTTTCTTGGCTTTGGTGTTCCACGCTCAATAGAGAAAATTTTGATAGCGTAGTCTTTGCTACTTCTTAGAATTTGAGCAAACTCTTTGTCGTATCTATCTGCCCATTCAAGTGACAAATCGTATACTTTTTGGGCTGTGAATTTAGAAATTACATTTTTTGATACATCGTTTAGTTTTGGCAAGTCAAATAATGCACCACTCTTGCTCATTTTGTCTAGGCTTACAACAAAATCTTCGTTGCTTGCGTCTGGGTTTTGTTTTCTCCACTCTTCAAAATTAGAGTTTGCAACAGTTAGCAAATATTCTCTAACAGATTCAACTGGGTAGCCTTCTTCCATATAGTATTCGACATTTGCTTCTGGGTCTTTACGCTTAGAAATTTTACGCTTAGAATCGCCGTCCATTTTTTGAATAGGTGCAACATGAGCATACTTGATTGGTTCAAAACCACAAGCCTTGAATATTTGCAAATGTTCGGCAATACTTGGAATGTATTCATCGCCACGAACAACCAAGTTTACTCTCATAAAATGGTCGTCGCAAACATGAGCAAAGTTGTATGGTGGCAAGAAGTCACGCTTTAGAATAACAACATCTTTGAAGTTATCGCTTAGTTTTAGTGTGCCACGAATAGCGTCTTCGACAATAATTTTGTTGTCGGCGTTGCTTTCGCATCTTAGCCTAATACAGAATTTTTTGCCTTGCTTTAGGTTTTCTTGGACTTCTTCAAGTGACAAGTCTCTGCAATGAGCATAAGCGCCGTAGTAACCAATTAGCTCCTTGTTTGCCTCTTGAATCATCTTGTCTCTTGCTGATGTTTGTTCATCGCAAAAACATGGGTATGCCTTGCCGATAGAAACAAGATATTTAGCCATTGCCACATAGATTGGTTTTCTTAAACTTTGTTCGTAAGTGCCGTAGTCACCAAAATCTTTACCGTCTTCGGTTCTACCTTCGTCGAACTCAATTTTGTATCTTTTAAGGCCGTCAATAATTAGTCCAATAGCACCTGGAATTAATCTATTTTGGTCGGTATCTTCTATACGCAAAATGAATTTTCCACCTGTTTTCTTTGCAAAGTTGCTTGCAACAAGGCAAGTGAAAACACTACCAATATGCAAAAAGCCTGTTGGGCTTGGTGCAAAACGAGTTACTATTGCCCCTTTACTCAAATTTCTTTCTGGATACATTTTTTCTAGGTCATCTTTGGTTAGAGTGACATCTGGAAACAACATATCTGCTAGTTTTTTATAGTCCATAAATTTCTCCTAAAAAATAATTACTCTAAATTATATAACAAAAAGTTAACATAACCAAATATTTTAACAAAACTAAAAATAAAACAAGATATCAAAGTATCTTGTCTTATTATGTTAACCATTAATGATTGATAGCAAGTCGTCTGCGTAGCCAATCAAAGTTTGCTCAAATGAAACGAAGTCTTGATAAACTAGGTTTTTGTAGTCAAAGTCTTTGTCGGAACTTGCTGGAACTTTGCCTTTTAAAATTTTTACTGCGTTTTGGTTTAGTTCTATTTTATTGTTCATTGATTTCTCAACCAATAGCAAGTATTTGTATGTGTCTACCTTAGATGAACTATTACTAATTTTGATGTTTGCTATTTGGTCTAGTTTGCTTAGCAGTGTACTATTGATTGTTATTTGTGTTTCACTATCAAACGCTATATATCTTTGATACAAATATTCTGTGAAGTATAACTTATATGCATCAACAATTCTATTAACATCTGCTTGCGATACAGAAGTTTTAACTTCTTCGCTTTGGAAAAGATAGTTATCAAATATGCTTTGAGCATCTAGGTTTTGTTGCAAAACTGAACCAATTAAGTTTTTGTATTGAACTAGTAAGTTCTCTAGCGCACGAACTGCATTTGTAGCGTCGGCATTATCATCACGGTAGCAAGAACTTAGTTTTCTATATTTTTCACCAAAGTCCTTAATTTGACTAATTGTATAATCTGTGCTATTCCACAATGCTGTCCATTTTTTTTGTGGAACTTTATCTAAATACTCATTGAATGCAACCATGTAGTCGTTATTCATTAATTTTCCATTAAAATAATTGGAAGAATATGAAAGCAATTTTGCATAAATTTCATCATTGCTTAGTTTGTTATATTTATTTCCTTTTTCGTTAACTTTTTTTGAAAGGTCGGCATTATCTGGACTAAATTCAAAGTAATAATTTCCGTTATTTAGTTTTACAAGTATTGCTGAACCTGTTTGGTCTTTTGTTGTAACATAAGAAGATAGTTCTGTATTGAATTTAGATTTGATGTCGCTATAAGTTGCTTTGTCTGCTTTTGTGCAACCTGCAAAGACTGTTGTAATACAAATAAGCAAAGTGATAATTAATAAATTAAACTTATTTTTCATACTAAGATTCCTCCCCTTCTACTGGTGTTTTTACACTCGAATCTATATTAAAGATTGTTTTTCCAATCTCTTCGTAACTAGCCTTGTTTGGCAAGTTCTTAATAAACTCAGCCTTGTCGCTACTTTGAATGTAACCTAGTAGATTGTCCACATTGCTATACGCTACAACAAATTTTTGTTGTTCTTGTTTAGACAAAGAACTTAGTGTTTTTGCTTTTTCTAGTGGTTCATTTATTTTAGCAAAGTCAACTTTTTCGTTTGTTTGTAATCCTGCGTATATAACTTGAACACTAATATCATTTTGAATAAAACTAATGTCTGTTTTGCTACCATCAAAGTAGTCTTTCAAAATCATTTTGTCCATATCATAGTTGAGAGTAGCCAAATATTCTATAACTTTTTTATATTCAGCAACCATTTCATTGAAAATTGTTTCAAAATCATCTTTGTTTGGGTTTGAAACCTTGTCTAAATAGTTATCTGTTAAATTAGTAATAGACTGTTTTAAACTATCTATTTGCTTTTCTAGTTTTTCGTAACTAGATACAGCGTTGTTTGTTAGGTCTTTTGTTTGCTTGGTGACCAAAGCAGATTTTTGATAAAAATAAGTAAACAAAGTTTGCTCATTGCTCAAAAGTTGTCTAAGATTATAGAACTCTCCATTTTCACTAGACGATGTTTTAACATTATCTGGAATGAACGCTTGCTTGCTTTTGTCTTTCAAATAACTGTCAAATTTGTCAAGCCCCTTTTCTACATTTGACTTACTTATTGTTTCTATTGCATTTGCACTACTTAGTTTAGTGTAAACATACTTGCCGTTATCGGTATTGCCAACCAAGTATTTTATTCCAAAGACTATACCAATGATTATTGCAATAGTAATTACAAATCTTAAAAGTTTTTTCATAATTAACTCCTTAGATATATAATACACTTTATTGATTAGTTTGTCAATATTGATTTTAGGTTTTATAAAATAAAAAATGGCACTTCAAACGAAGTGCCTTATATGTAAAAACAAAATGGTAAAAATGTTTTACGGGAGTATTTTAACACAAAAATTATATTTGTCAATACCCTAGTGCAAAAAATTTTTTATTTTTTTGACGATTTTTTGTCTTTTAGAACTACCACTTTTTTTACTTGTGTCTTATTATTTGTAAGGAATGCCACTAAAACGATAGTGAGTGCTACACCGAAAAATACACTTGACGATATTCCAATTACTCTCCAAGTAGCATCAGCGTCGTGAATGATATGAGCAATTTTAGAATTTTCTGCTGTGAACAAATATTTTAGATTAGAAGAGTAACTATCATCAACTAGGGTAATGTTAGTTATGAACTTATAGTTAAGATCTAAAGTTCCTTCAAACTTAGCATTATTATTCGCACCAATCAAAATCCAGTATCTGCCATTTAGGTCAATATTATTAGTAAGTTTGAAATATGCCTTTCTGTAATCTACTGCATCTTCTGTTTTTGCCTTGATATTATAATTAATACCATACTCCATATATGCTAGTTCTTCGGCAGAATTAATTAGATATGGACTGTGCTTTGTGCCTAAGCCCTTTGGCTCCACCTTTATTTGTGACCAAGTGAGTGGCGAGAAAATGAATGTTAGTTTGAAATCTTCGGTCACATCAAAACTAAATTGATTTTCGACGAACCTATCAAACCAATCTTGTTCTTCGCCAGAACTTAAACTTTTGTAGATGACATCACTTAGATAATAATCATTGCCTTCTTGCGCTGTGATTAGATAAGAACTTGATAGAGCTTTGTCTTCTTTTAATGTTGTGCGAGTATTTATGTCGTTAATGTATAATATACCTTTGCCAACCACGGTAATTTCGCAACTGGCGAGCATTTTTTTAATTTTGGCTAGGAATGACAAAGTTCCATCTTCTGCATCCTGCGGAGTAATTCTATAAGTTTGATTAACTAAGTGAGTATCAAATTCTCCATGAGCGTTTGTTTGCCATAGGTCTAGTCCAAACAATGCTGTGACATTAACTTTTAGCGTAATCTCATCACCTATAACAAATTGTCTGTTTTCAACATCTGTGCTACCATCGGTATTAGCCTGCAAGTTATTATCGGTAGAAATAGTTACAGTAACTTTTTTGCTTTCAAATATAGCGCCAAAACTTAGGGGACTCAGGACAGTATAATCAAATTCTTGAGGGTTATTCAAAAACTCACCTGAGTCGTAGTTGACAAAATTATAACCCAAAGAAGGAATTGCTTTTACTTGCAAGTTTGTGCCTTGCTCAAAATATCTTTCGGTTGTAACAACATCGTTTTGTTTAATCTCGATTGTACCATTAAGGCATTCCTTTGTGCCAACTAAAAGTTTTGGAACAGCTCTAATACGAACACTTTCGATGGCATTAATTCTATGTGATAAATTTTCTGACAAAGTGGTCGTCTCATTGCCGATAACTTTTACCCATCTTGAAAATTTGTAGTTTTGCGAATTTTCTTCGCATTCTATGAGAGGTGTTTCGCCGTATAAATAGGTGCCTTCTCCACTCAGTGTAAAGTCTGCGCCATTTTCTAGCGTTATAGTTATTCGTTTAATGCAAAATTTTGCATAATACTGAGAAGATGTTTCATTATTATATGTGATGGAATAATAGTCGTCGTTTAGGTTAGTATCCAACTTTTGACCAGTAAAATCTTCATTTGGATAAATACCGTCTAAATAATAACCAACTTGTGCCTTTGCGTAAAACACACTTTGAGAATTGGTATCAACTGTAATATTTCGTTTATCAATTTGTGTTGGCTCTTTTCCAAGACAACCACCTGTTGCACCTTCGGTAAAAATTCCACCTGCACCAGAATTTCGTTCTTCATAAAATGCTGTTATAACAATATTCTTTTCTACATTGGTTAAAGGGTTCTCTTCACTGCTTTGTGTTACAGAAGTAGTGTTACTTGCATAAACAGTCGGCTTAACCATCATTGCTAGTCCAAACGAAAAAAATGCAAGCATCACAAACACGCATAAAGAAATTATGAAATTACCTTTTTTTATTTTTGTCATATTTCTCACCAATTTATTAAATATAATATCAAAAAAAACAACTTTTGTCTAACATAACTGCTCTTATTAAGAAATTTTGTTATTTACAAATGTTGTAAAATCAAAAAATGTGTGATATAATATTTTCGATGAAAAAATTAACCGAGAAAGAAAAAGAAATCAAAAAAAGGCGACGAGAAAAAATTAAGCAATACAAAAAGCAACTTCACTCCGAAATTTTTGAACTCGATAACGAACTTCGCTACAACGAAAATGGCGATGTGCTAATCGAGTGCAAAATTGGCAAAGCCGAAAATATATTCAACAAATACGACCTTGCCAAAGAAAGAACAATAACCGACGAATTTGAAAAATATTTGCTAGACGAAGTTGAAATTGTGCCTATGGACGAAAATGTTGCCATAAAAATGTATGTGGACGAAAGTTTTACAGAAGAAAACGAAAAGCAAGTAAAACGTGCCATAAAAAACCATTTTAGTTTCAACATAACAAAAGACAGTGTTAAAATGAAGTCTAACGACATCTGGGCAATAGTATTCTTTATTTTAGGCTTAGCAGTTTTGGCAGTATCGCCTTTTATTTATGAATGGTGCGAGAACACATATTTGCCATTTTATGAGTGCTGTTTAATTTTGGTATGGTTCTTTATCTACGAAGGTGGTTATATGGCGTTTTTTGATAGGAACGACATTCGAGAGCATAGGTACAATATGCTAAGGTTATATAATGCCGAAATAACTTTTGCTAGAATTCAAGCACCTAACCTAACCCCACTAAGCACTATGCCACAAGTATCTACTCCAGACGACGACACAACAAACAAGGTAATAAAAAAAACAAAAACAAAACAACCATTTTCACTTTTTGAAAGGTTTAGAAGAAAGAAATAATTAACAAAAAATGCCTATCTAGGCATTTTTTTATTGAGTATTTGTTTTATTAATATTTATTTGAAAAGGATTTATAAAACTATTTGCAAAACCACAACATTATTGTGATTTCGTTATTTTAAGACAGTATTTCTTCTTTAATAATTCCATAGATAAATCGAGAGATAACCTAGTTTATTGATAGTTGGTCTTATTTACCCTTACTTAGTTTCAAACTTGGGTCTGGAGACAAACTTAGGTCT
Source organism: uncultured Eubacteriales bacterium (assembly GCA_958420145.1). Taxonomy (GTDB): domain Bacteria; phylum Bacillota; class Clostridia; order Christensenellales; family UBA1242; genus CAKVNM01. Next base: position 9,514 of record CATZIR010000001.1, read on the forward strand.
GCGATAGAATAGTTATTAATTAGGTCGTAGTAGCCACAGCAACCAATCATTGCTGCGTTGTCGGTGCAAAGTGATAGTGGTGGGTAAAATACTTCTATGCCCTGTTTATTTGCTTCGATAGTTAGTTTTTCACGCAAGTAACTGTTTGCCGCCACACCACCTGCCATAGCAATTTTTTTGAAGCCGTAATTCATAGTTGCTCTAACTGCTTTTTCAACTAGCATATCAACTGCTTGATGTTCAAAACTAGCACATAAATCTTCTACATTAGGTTTTTCGCCTTTTTGTTCCAATTTGTGAACATAGTTTATCACCGCTGTTTTTAGCCCACTATAACTAACATTATATGTTTTGTCTAGGTGTGACTTGTGAATAAACTCAATGTTGTTTTGACCAAGTTTTGCAAGTTTGTCTATCTTTGGTCCACCTGGGTAGCCAAGTCCTACAACACGAGCAACCTTGTCGAACGCTTCGCCGATTGCGTCATCGAGTGTTTCGCCAATTAAGGTGTGATTTAGATAGTCGTCTATTCTTAAAATTGCAGTGTGACCACCACTAACAACCAAACAAATAAATGGTGGTTCTAACTCTTGGTGTGAGATATAGTTTGCTGCGATATGACCCTTTATGTGGTTAACCCCAACAAGCGGAAGACCAAGAGAGTATGCGAGCGACTTTGCAAAACTAACACCAACCATTAGCGCACCAACAAGTCCTGCACCGTATGTCACGCAAATTGCATCGAGACTATCAAGAGTAAACTTGCAATCAATTTTTTCCTGCTCAGTGAGTTCTCTACCAAGTTCTTTTTCTTTGTTAGCGATTATAGTTTCGCTAGCCTTTTGCATAGATTCTTCTAACACATTATTAATACACAAAACGTGGTTTCGGCTGGCTACTTCTGGCACAACGCCACCAAAACGCTTGTGAATTTCGATTTGGCTAGAGATAACATTACTAAGCACTTCTCTACCATTTTTAATCACGGCAATACTGGTTTCGTCACAACTACTTTCTATGCCTAAAACATATATATCTTTTTTATTTTTTAACTTTTCTTGAACTTCCTTTAATTTGAGTTCAACCTTTTCTTTGTAATCCATACTGATATTATACTCCAATTTTTTTTATTTACAAACAAACGCATTAATTTGTACAACAATATTTTGCCAGCATACCAATAAAAAATGGCGATGTTCGCCACCTTTTATTGTTTTGTTTTAAACTCAGCATCTTGTTTTTGGTCTTTTTTATCTAACTGTTCTTGTTTTAACTCCAAAAGTTTATCATAGTCCAAGAAGTCTAGTTTGTCATCTATTTGCTTGTTATTGTATAAATCAACAAGTGTTTTCATACCACTACAAACAATTTGCGCTGTTTCATCGTTTCCATATAAATAGTCTTTCCCTATGGTTGAACCTAAAGCATAGTTTAGTATAACCAAGTTTTCCAGTGTTTTATCGTTTAAGTCATAACCACATTTAGAATTTGTTTTGCTCTTTAATAAATCAATAACTCTGTCAAATTCGTCTGTGTGTTTTTGTTCGTGAACATCAAACTTTTCACTTAAACCGTCAATCATTTTATTACGGAAATAGTTTTGTGTTCTAAACGCTTCAATTTCCATTGGATGACAAAGGTATGGTAGTTTAAAAATTGTAGTCCAAAGAGCATCTGGCGATTCTTGATTGTCCTTTATTTGATCTATATCTTTTTCTGTTATGTTGCAAAATCCTACTACATGCTCTTTTAAAAATTCCTCATCTAAATCTTTAAAAAAATCAAAAGCAAGCAAATAACTTCCAGTAGATTCAAATATAATAGCAACTTCTCGTGCCGACATTTTTTTGATAGGTTTTTTACTTTCTATCAACTCTTCTCTTTCTATTTTTTGTTTTGCGTGTGTTAGTTCATGAATTATAAAACTTGGAATATCAAAACCATCTTCCATAAACAGCATCTTTGATAATCTTAAAGTAACAACATTATCATCACTTGTATAAGTCCCAAAATAATCATCTTCTTTGTCATCGAAAAATTCTAACTTTGGGGGATTATGCTTTAATGTTTTGTCGTTAGATATAATATAACCATATGTCAAAGCAATCAATTGAATTCTTTGTTCTAGGCTAAGCATTGGCCAAACTTCTGGCAAAAAGGCAGGATAGAGATCATCGCTTTTAATGGTAACTTCCTCAAGCAATGTACCATCTTTACATTTTAACAGAGTGTTTAATTTGACAATTATATCTTTAAACTCACATTGTTGTAGATAACTGCTAATAGTGTTGTTAGCACCATCTTTACTCATTGGTTGAACTTTTTTATTTAAAAACCAATTTTGAAGTTCTATTGGTAATTTAAAAAAATCATAACTCATTTACTTCACTTCCTTTTTCATTTTCTATTTTCTTGTCTCTTTGTTTTAAAAGCGCTCTTTGCTGACTTTTGAAATATTCATCTTCAAATTCATCATAATTTTCTATAAAAGGTTTGTCAACTTTTTTTGCTTTATATACTTCTAAAAGGTAGTTTAGTATATCAAAGTATACAGCATTGTCTTCATCATCTACCATATTAGCCAAATTGCCCAAGTTAGTTATATTTTGAATAGCTGTTTCATCTAAATCAAATCCCGCTGATTTGAGCGTATTTACGTCTTGCATTCTTTTGGATTCATAGCTTAGTAGTTTATACGCACCGATAGCATATTTATCAAAAAGTTCTTTTAATACTTTGCTCTCTATATCTTGTGACAAGACTTCTTTATAGCAAAAGTCGTATGCAAGCTGTTTAACTAGAATCCAATTTGAATCTTTATCTTCTTCCAGTTTAATCCACAAATCAATGTTTTCTTTTGTAAATTTGCATTTGGCCATCATGTAATTGAATAATTTTTCACCACGAAAATTGTAAAAATTACTTATCTTTGTCTCTATATGATTGGAATAACTAAAAAACAAATGTTTTTGATTTTTGGTTAATTTTGAAAAGTCGTAATCGTTTTGCTTTAGCCATTCAGCCAAATCTCGTCTTTCATACTCTTGTCTAAAATGTTCTATTTCATGAACAAGTGTTGAAGTCAGTGTTATACATTCATCGCTGTACAACATTTTATGTAATGGAAAATATATATAATTTTCTTTAAAGAAGCAAGCCGAAATAACAGTGTCTATTAGTTTATAATTAGTAAAAAACATAAGCGTTGGTTGATCTGGCTTATCTCCAACTATTTTTTTAAAAAAGTAATTATAGAGCCTAATTAATGATCTTAGTTGTTGGTTAGTGCTCATATTTTGCCAGACTTGTGGTATACAAGCTGAAAAAGGGTTTTTTGCAGTCATTCTAACTAGTTTTAGCATCTTACCATTAGAAACTACTGGCTGTTTTAGATGAACATATATATCATCTAAGTCATTAAGTCTGCAACGCTTTATTAAAAAATTATTAGCATCATAGTCGTCTTTTGGCCTATATTTTAATATGTCAAAAACTTGTTTTGAGTATTCATGCAAACTATCGTAAAAATCATCCATATTTTACTCCTCTACTGATATGCGACTCATCCATCTTTCTTGTGTCTCTTTAAAATAATCATTTTCAAACTTATCATAGTTTTCCATAAATGGTTTTTCCACTTTTTTGGTCCTATAAATATTGAGCAAATATGCTATTTCTTTGCATAATACTTCATCAGCATTATAGGTAATCTGAGCAATGCAATCCATTTGCATAAAGTTTTCTACATCTTTATAAGAAATATCAAAATTTGATTGTTTGAGAGCGCTTAGGCAACAATCTAAATTTGTTTCGACATTACTAATACTTGGACAAATTTTTGATATTTTCTCAAGAAATTTATGTGCATTATTTTCTGCAGATAATTCACATGGACTGCATGCATATAATAAATTCTTTAAAAAATACCAGTCGTAATTATCTTCTGCTTCCAACTTTAGCCATAGAGTTATTTCTTCTTTGCTAAGATACTTTGTGGCTGTTTTACTTATCTGAAATTTTGTATTAATGCGTAAGATATTAGCATTGTATCCAAAGCCTCCAGAATATTTAAAAAATAATTTTTTTTGATAGTCGGAAAGTTTTGAAAAGTCGTAGTTTTGAGATTTTACATACTTCCAGTTTTTTTCACGTTCCCAATCTTGTTCTGCATGCGTTAATTCATGTTTAATCACTACCAAAAATTTACTACAAATTGAGTCATCAGATGATAAAATACTGCTAAGCGAAATATACATTTGATTTTTATCATCGTAGGTACAATAACCAACCCAACCTTGTGGTGCAGTACTATCTACAAAAATTAGTTGCGGTTTTTTCTTTAGTCTTGGTGACATCTCATTGCAAATGAAGTTATATGTCATTGCAATCGCTTGTACTCTTTGAACTTCCGTCATTGCATTCCATACATTAGGAATAAAAGCATAAAATGGTTGGTTACATAAGATTGGCACTAATGTCGTAGGCTCATTTTCTATTTCTACAGGTTCTTTAAGTTCCACAAAAAAATCTTTTAGGTTATCTAGTTCACAATAACTTCTAACAAAGTCGTTAAATTCTTTGTCGTTAGTAGGATAAAAATCTTTTTCTTCACAAAACTTTTTTAAGTTTTCATCTAAATTATTAAAATAATCTGTCATAATGTACGCTCCTTTTTATTTTATTTGTTCGTTTTGTTGTCGATAGTGCGACTGAACAAAACTTAGGTAACCATCTTCTAAAAGTTGATAATTATCAGCAAACGGCTTTTTAACTTTTTTAGTTCTATATATGTTGAGCAAATATTTTATCACTCCATAGGTAAAGTTTACATCTCTTGTAAAATTAGATATATAGCCCATCTGGGCAAAATTTTCAGTTTGGTCGTACGAAATTTCGTAGCCATAATCTTTTTTTAGTGCGTTTATTAGTGTATCTAGCGCTGTTGAAATGTTAGGCCAAGATTTGCAACACTCTTTACAATAAGCATTAAGCACTGTGTTCAGTATTTTTTTATTGTTGTTTTCTGCAGACATTTCATTTTGATTGCAAACATATGGCAAATCTTTTAACATTTCCCACTCTTTTGAATTTTCTCTTTCAAGTTTAATCCATAAGTTTGCGTCATCGGGATTAAGATTATTAATTTTTTCATGGTTATTCATAATATGCTCGTAAAGACTGTTTATACTATACTTCACTCTACCAGTGTCCATAAAAAGCAAATGTTTTTGGTAACTACTCAAACTTAGCACATTATAGTTTGGTTTTGGTAGTGATTTTATTATCTCTTTTCTCTCTTTTTCTTGCTCAGCATGTGTTAATTCGTGCATAATTGATCCTAGCAATAGGACAGGATTTTTTGCAGATAAGATACGCCTTAGTGAACTATAGAGTTTGTGTGATGTATCAGTGTATGAGCCAAAACTTTTGCTTGCGCTGTTACTGTCGATAAAAATAAGTTGAGGCTTTTTTAGTAGTCTTGGTGATACTTCTTTGTAGACACAGTTGAACATCATAGTAATTGATTGAACCTTCTGGACATCGGTCATTGTTTGCCAGACCGAAGGAAGACATGCATAAAATGGTTGATTTTTTGCAATAAGCACACTTGTTGTAAATTTATTCTCTATTTTTAGTTGTCTAGGAATTTCAACCGTAAAATCTTGTAATCTGTCAAGCTGACAGTAACTTCTAACAAAATCATTAAACTCATTCGCGTTAGTAGGAACAAAATCTTTTTCTAAACAAAAGCGTTTCAATTCGTCATTCAAGCCATCAAAATATTCGTTTATTCCCATTCTATTCTCCATATTTTAAACTGTTTTTGTCCTTTGCTCCATAGTAATCTATTAAGTCTTTTTGAGTATGCTTGAAATACGCATCTTCCAACTCTTGATAATTTTCCTTAAAAGGTCTAGCAACCTTGTGCGTTTTGTAAATTTCTAGCAAATACGACACAATCTCCATAGATGTTTCAAAACAAGAATACATTTGACTATAATAATTTATTTGAGCAAAATTCTCTTTGGCACTAAAAGGAATATCAAAACCATTTTTTTGCATATATGCGATTACTTCATCAGCAGAAGTTCTCACCCCAGATGCTATTTGATAATCTTTTACATATTCTTTCGAAACTTTGTTAAATATTTTTTGACCAACATTTTGTGCAGATATTTCATTTTGATTGCATGCATAACAAAGATATTTAAGATTAAACCAAGTGCCACTTTTGTTTTGTTCCAAAATAAGCCATAGTTCCATATCGTTTTTAGATAAGTATTCATTTTCTAATGGCAGATTTAGTAAAGCCATTTTTTTGTAAGCATCAAATGCCCAACCAATGCAATCGAAAACCATAGAAGTCCTATTAAAAAATAAATGTTTTTGATAACTTGTGAGCAAACTATAATCAAAATTGTTTCTTCTTAAAAAATTGAAAGTTTCTTTTGTTTCTCGCTCTTGCTGAACGTGAGTCAGTTCGTGTGCGATAGTCTTGATTAGTTGTAAACTACTGCTATCTTCATCTAAAAAGGAGTATAAAGAAAGTTGCAATGCATTGTTGATGCTGTCGTAGTAGCCATTAGAATTAGAATTGTCGTCATCACTAATAAATCTAATCACTGGTTTTTTGTTTAGTTTTACCATTTTTTCGTTTAGAACGATATTGTAGAGCATCATAGTAGCGTTTAGCTTTTCTTTGACCGTCATTTGACGCCATACATTTGGAACTAAGCAGTAGTATGGAAAATTTTTGCTTATTTCTACAACTTGGACTTTTTGTTTTTCAATCATAACTGGAAAGCGTAAGACAACCTTAAAGTCTTTTAGTTTATCTAGTTCGTAGTAGCTTTTCAAAAAGTTGTTGGCTTCGTCAAAATTTGATGGAATAAAACCTAAAGCTTCAAATAACCCCTTATATTCTTCTCTCAAATTATTGAAAAAGGGATTGCCATTTGTTTGCTCGCTATTATTCAAAACATTATTTTCTTGCGAAAGCGCATAATTAGCTTTTTCGCTTTCTTGCGAAATACTGCTGGTGTCTAGCTTTTTCTTTGACTTGCTAAATATTTTTTTAAAGAAACCTATTAAGCCCATTGCGCCTCCATTAATTAATATTTACTAATATTATATTAGTAGTTCGAATAAAAGTCAATAGGCAATAAAAAATAGTTTGTAACGTGAGAGTTAGCATTATTATTTCTTGACTATAAATGCAAAAACTTTTTTGTTGTTTGACAAAAATTTTACTAGATGATAACATAACCATAATGAGCAAATATCTAACAAAAATAGAAGTTTTAAAAACTAGTAAGGAGCAGTTTCCATTCAACCTACCCCTATTTCGTAATGGTCTAAAACTCACTTTGAATAAGCCTATTACTTTTATTGTTGGCGACAACGGAAGTGGCAAAAGTACTTTGCTAGAAGGCATAGCCTACAACCTAGGTTTTAACTTGCTTGGTGGCAACAAAAATCATACCTACGAAAAGGACAAAATTTTAGACAACACGAATTTAGCAGATAGTCTAAAACTCACTTGGAAATTGAAAACAAACAATGGCTTTTTCTTTAGAGCCGAAAGTTACTACGAGTTTGCAAAATACATCGAAAATCAGGCATACGAAATTGGCAAAGAAGCCTTTGGTGGATATGGTGGAAAATCACTGATCAAACAATCTCACGGTGAGTCATTTTTGTCCCTTTTTCAAAACAGATTTCGAGACGGAATTTTTGTTCTCGACGAGCCAGAATCGGCACTCTCTATAGATAAACAATTATCGCTAATCACAATCATTAACGACCTAGTTAAGACTGGCAAATGCCAGTTTATAATTGCGACACATTCTCCACTGCTAATAACAATACCAAACGCCGACATTTTTGAGATAAAAAACGAAGTTATTGAGAAAAAGTCTTATAGCGAAACATCAAACTTTATGCTATACAAAGAATTTATCAACAACCCCGAAAAATTTCTAAAACTTTTGGATGTGAAATAAAAAAACCTTGCTGGTGCAAGGTCTTTTTTTACTTTTTCAATTTTAGCATTGGTAGCAAAATTAATTGCAATGCAAGTGCCACGATAAACGCAAGCCACATATATGGTGTAGTTACAAATGTTAGGAAAATTGCTAGTGCAAGTGTCCAAACAAAAGTGCTAACCAAACTAATTATTCTTGGACTGTTAAACTTGTATTGCTTTGTCATGAAGAATATTGCCGTTAGGAATGCTCCAAATGGTAGCGCATAGATAAATGCAACCCATGCTCTATCAATATTACAAGCAAATTTTAGTACAAAGAACATAACAAGTGCTATTAGCAAACTAACACCACCCAAAATTGATTCTATGTAGCCTGCCTGCTCAGCGATATTTTTTGTGCTAGTGGTTTCGATTTCACTATTTTGAATTGTTTCGGCTGGCACTCTAAAAATGCTCGCAAGTTTGTTATATTGCTCCAAAGTTGGTTCGGCTTCTCCGTTTTCCCACTTGTTAACTTCTATGGAATAAACTCCCATATCTTTTGCAAGTTGGTCTACTGTCATACCTGCTCTTTCTCTAAACGACCCAATATTTTTAGCATAAACTTTTTCCATAATCTCCTCCTTGATAGTATTATAATGCACAGTCAAGCTTTTTCAAAACAAAATTACTTTTATTTTAAAAGACGATGATATGTTGCAAAAAATTTGGTTGTGAAAAGTTACACTTTGTGCTACACTCTTTTTCTAGGAGAATATTATGATAATTGATAAAGAATTGGAACTACTAAAGACTTTATCTAACAAAATTGACATAGTAAAGCACTGTCTTTGACAATGACAATATTGTAGATACTTTAACCAAACTCAAAGAAGAACAAGCACAAGAAGATTTTTGGCAAGATATAAAAAACGCAGAAAAAGTTAATAAAAAAGTGAGTTTTTTGCAAAATAAATTGCAAAAATACGAAAAAATTAGCGAAAATTATAAAAATTTAGATGATTTTTCTGTTTTGCTTTCCAGCGAAGACGACCAAGATTTATACAAAACTTTTTGCGAAGAACTATCTAATCTTGACGAGCAAGTTGAAAATATGTATCTCGAAACATTGCTAAAAGGCAAGTATGACAGCCTTAACGCAATCATCACCATTCACTCTGGTGCTGGTGGAACGGAAAGTCAAGACTGGGCAGAAATGCTATATCGTATGTATCTAAGGTACTGCGAAAGACAAAACTTTAAGTTATCTGTTCTCGACCTACAAAATGGCGACGACGCAGGAATAAAGTCGGTTAGTTTTATTGTTAGTGGCGACAACGCATACGGCTACCTAAAATGCGAAAAAGGTGTTCATAGGCTTGTTAGAATTAGTCCGTTCGACGCAAATTCAAGACGACACACTTCTTTTGCGAGCGTTGAAGTTATGCCAGAAATAGTTAACGACGACGAGATAAAGATTAATCCTGACGAACTAAGAATTGATACTTTTAGAAGCAGTGGCGCTGGTGGACAATACATTAACAAGACCGATAGTGCAATTAGAATAACTCACTTGCCAACTGGTATAGTTGTTGCATGCCAAACCGAACGAAGCCAAATTCAAAACAAAGAGAGTGCAATGAAAATGCTCTACTCTAAACTCGCCGAACTAAAAGAAGAAAAGGAACAACAAGAACTCAAAAACATTCAAGGCGACTTGAAAAAGATTGAATGGGGCAGTCAAATTCGCAGTTATGTGTTCTGCCCATACACAATGGTTAAGGACCACAGAACCAATTTCGAGACAGCAAACATCAATGATGTTATGGACGGAAACATTCATCAATTCATTACTGAGTATTTGAAAAAATCGTAAATTATTAAAAAAACTCGAAAATATTCGAGTTTTTTTATGCTTTTTTCGATTTTTTCGACATTATTTTGAATTTTTTAAATTTTAACTACTTTTCACTATTTCACTTTTAATTAAAAACACTTTACAAAGTTATCACTAATTTTCATACTGTGGTATTCTTTGCGACTTGTAACAATATGGATGTTTTTCAAGTGTCACATACTCTTGCTTAATCTCTCCGTCTCGCTCAAACTTGACTAGCACTTTATCGCCCACCTTGTGAGAATATAGAATTCGTCTTAGTGACATTGAGCCGTCTATCTTTTCACCGTCTATGCTAATGATTATATCTCCACCATTTAGCCCCAACTTCTCTGCTGGACATTTGCTAGCAACGGACTGAACATAATAACCAGTCTTGCCATTGCCTATTTGTTTTAGGTTGGCGTCAAAGCCAAACACTCCCATATATGCAGTGTCGTAGTAGCCGTCAGCGCTAAGATTTTGAACAAGTGGGTGTATTGTGTCGACTGGAATTGCAAAACCCATACCTTCGGCGTCGGTAATTTTTACCGTATTAATTCCCAAAACTTCGCCTTTTAGGTTGATAAGTGGTCCACCACTATTCCCTGGATTAATGCTAGCGTCGTGTTGAATTAGGTTGTCGAGCGTGCTTTCGCCATAGTCGTTATCCACTTGAATTGTCCTATTTGTGGCACTGATAATGCCCTTTGTTGCACTGTGCTTGAACGCTAAGGCTAGTGGTGTTCCAATAGCGATTACATCTTCGCCAGCACTGTATGAGCCACTGTCTGCCATTTTTAGGTATGGAATAGACTTATCTGCTTGTAGTATGGCTAGGTCGTAGGAACTATCTCTCCATACGATATTTGCCGAACAAGTAGTGCCGTCGTATAGATGCAAAGTTATGATATTTCCGCCTTCTACCACATGGTTGTTTGTTAAAATATACGACTTATTAGAAATGCTCACTCCTGTGCCTATACTTTGTTGTCTGCCCGAGATACTACTTATTCCCACCACTGCTGGCGAAACAGTGGCAAGCAATTCTTCTTGCGTACTGCTACGGCTAGCGTCTATATATGTCGATGTCACATTTTTATTAGAATAGTTAGAGTTAAATTGCACATTAGCCTGTCCACCAAAGCACCCTGTAAACAGCAAAGCACTAATTAATATTGTTAATATACTATATATCTTTTTCATACTTATAGTTTGTGAAGAAACCACAAGATAATTCACCATGTAAATTTTGGTAAAAATTTATCAAAAATTGTTAAAATAATGCGTAGAAAAGTGGTATAATAGGGCGCAAAGGAAAAAAATATGAAAGTGATTACACTCGCTAGTGGTAGTAAAGGCAACTGCACATTAATTGCCACTGATACCACTAAAATTTTGGTCGACCAAGGACTAACACTAATAGAC
>CATZIR010000002.1 GCA_958420145.1 uncultured Eubacteriales bacterium
CAGAATAGGATTCATGTCATCCTCATCATACCATCCCATCAAGGTTACCGTCTCTGCATCATCCGCCATAACCAGATTGGAACCGCCTCCAACTACCATTACTGATACAGTGCATGCTGTAAGAAACATACTAATCACTTTCTTTTTCATTTTTTTGCTACCCCTTTCGTTTATTTTTAAGTTGCTTTAAGTATAACGTTCACAGGATACGAAAAAAATAACAAAAAACTTAATAAAAAACTTAACACAAAAACTAAAAAATAATTGAAAAGTTGTCAAAATTATTTAAAAAGTCGTCAATTTTCTACAAATTTTAAGAAAATATTTAACTTTTTCTAGGAAATTTTAAGAATTTTAAGACCCCTTTTAAAAAATTGAAAAAATATTTTTCGACTTGCCTTTTCGATTTTCTAAAAAATATTTAATTTAAGGAGAAATAAAAAAATGAGTTATAATAAAATTAAAAACATTAGTATATCAAAAGATAAAGTAAAATTCACAAGTGCTGAGAGCAATATTTACCCTATCAGTTATAGCACCTTTGAAAGCAATGGCTTTTCTAAAATATTAAAAGAGCAAGGCATAAAAGAAGTTATTAAATATATCTTATGGGACTTTTATGTTGGAAACTTCCACAGCACAAACGACAATGCATTAAAAAAATATTTATATGCACTAACACAAAACAAAGAAAGATTGAGCGAATTAAACTCTTTCTGTTGGAATAGTTATGACTACAAAACCAAAACAAGAATACACACAGTTGAAGAAGTCGACCAAGCAGAAAAAGAAATGCAAGAAATTTTATATCAAAACTATTTAAAAGGTTTAGACCTAGCCAAAGAAAACAAAGGTAAGGAATTTATAATCGAACTACCACAAGGCTATTTTTACTCAAAAGGACGAAATGGCTACTCTTACAAATATTCATACACACCACAAAAAACTTTTGATTTTCTACAAGCCGAAATTATTAAGCATCAATTAAACTTAAAAGATGCAATTATAAGGGCTGTTTAAGGGGTGCTTATGGACAAAAGAGTTAAAATAATGGAATTGCAAAGATTGAGACGAGTATTATATAAATACCTGGATCGAGCAACTGCAAGATATAACAAACTAGGCTTAGCGCCAAAACGAGATGCTAGAATTGATAGCATCAATAACAAAATTGAATTAGTCGAAAATAAATTATTAGGGTTAGGGGTTGACCTTTATGGCAACTCAGTTATACCCCTTTTCTAGGAGCAAATTATGATAGATTGGAAAAAACAAGTACAAAAAGAAAAAGATTTTAGAACAAAAGAGTTTAAGAAACAAAAGAAATATATTAAAGATATTCAATATTACCTGGACAAAGCAGAAGATACAATAAATGGAGTTTGTTTTAAAGACGATGCAGCATTTGAAAGCGGCAAAGGCATCTGCTATATAAGCGAAACAGGACTTATTGCCTTGCAAAATGGCGAACAACTACAAGAAGTGTTTAATACCAAAGCAACAATTAAAAGAGATATTAAATACTATGGTAGCAGAAAACTAAAAGCGAGCGATATTTATTATGAGATTGATTGGCAAGAGCCAAGTTCTCTTATTTATGAATACGATTATTAAGGAGAAAAACAATGAAAAATCAAAACATTAAAATAAATAACAAGAAAGCAAAAATGTACAATGTTGTAAAATCTTACTATAAAGTATTGGACGACCTGGCGGCAAGATTGCAACGAGATTATGCTGGTGGGGACGACCATATACCATTTGAGCAAACCGAAGAAGATAGGCTAGCCATTTGCTTTATACTTGACTATTTTGACGACCTAAAAGACGAAATAAAATCTTTAAAAAGTAAAGGAAATAAAAAATAATGGAACAAATTAAAACATTAGACACAAAGGACTTAGAGACCGTTTTAGGCAATATGGGACTACCTGTTGCCTTTTCTGGCTTAGATATAAGCCCTTCGAGTGTTCTATATCATTTTACACTAAACAATGTATTGGATCTGCCAAAGGTTAAAAAGGTTATACCTTGCCTTTCTACACTCATACACAAAGATATTAAGATTGTAAAAAGCGAGAAAGCATCATTCTGTCTTTCTATACCAAGAGACAAAAGGGCTTTCCCTACATTTAAAGCAAACCACCTGGCACTAAAAGATAAGCCGGCTGGCGAGATATTGTTTGGCATCAATGAAAAAGGCGAGCCTATAACACGAAACATTAGGGACACAAAATCAATTCTTATTGGTGGTGCATCTGGTGGTGGTAAATCAGTTTGCCTTTCTAGTATTATATGTTCGCTTATGTGTTATTCAAAGCCAAGCGAATGTGGGCTTATTCTTATTGACCTTAAACGATGCGAATTCGAGACCTTTAAAAATTCAAATCATCTTTCTAGCCCTGTACAATTCGAGTATGAGGGAGCATACAACACTTTATGTAATGTAAAAAAAGAAATTGAGAGGCGTTATAAATCAATGCAATTACACGGAATTAGAAAGGCAACAACTGACGAATACCCTTTACTTATAACCATTATTGACGAGTATGCAGAATTGGCAAGCCATTCAAACAAAAACGAATTAGACCAAATTGTGAGTTCTATTGCATCTACTGGGCGTGCTTGTAATGTATTTATTATTGTGGCAACACAACACGCCATATCATCAATTATTAGCAATACAATTAAAAGCAACTTGCAAACAAGAATTGGACTTCGTACAACAAACCTAGCACAAAGTGTTTGTATTATAAATACGAGAGATTGTGTTGACCTTTTAGGTTATGGCGATAGTTATATATCATTTGACGGGGTGGCGGGACTACAACGAATACAAGGTTGTTATGTGGACGAAAACGATATAAGCGAGATGCTAAAAGACCAAAACCTTACCCCAACACAAATAGAGCCCCAAACGATTAAAAAACAAACATTCTGGGGCAAAATAAAAGCATTCTTTAATAGATTAAGCGAAAGGGCTTATATATCACTGAAACAACGAAAATATGCTGAGCCATACACCGATAAAGAGTTAAACTTTATTGACTGTTGTATTGATGATGATATGCAAATATAAAATAAAAAAAGAAAAGTAGGTTAAAACTGACCTACTTTTTTCTTGTTGTAAAAAATGTTGTAATAACAAATAACTCAATGGCAAGGTAAAGGAATGCGAGCCATTTTGACATATCATAAGTTATTGCTGAAGTGTTTTCTGTCTTTCCTTGAAAAGCGAAAAGAGACACCAAAAGAAAAACAAATACGATTAAGTATAATAAGCCAAATAAACCCTTTCTAGGCTTATTTTCTACACCCTTTGAAAATATATCAGCAAGGGTAAAAACTATCACTACAATAGCACAAATAATAGCCCCTATGGTAGCAATCATATTAAAAGGTTGCACACCACTAGAATTTGAAACACTAACAACTAATAAATTACTCATCTTTCTGCTCCATATTATCAAATATATCTACCAAATCATAACTTGCTTTCTTAAAGTTATTCACTATATGCAATGTTCTAATAGCAAGAGTAATAGCATCTAACAAATCTTCCTGGTCCTTATAATATTTGTCAATTTTCTTTTCATCCCATTCTAGCATATATTTAGGCAGCAACTTTCTATCAGTTGGCTTAGTCAATTTAAACTTTTGAGCCCTTAATATGTTTGCAGCATTTTCTAACGTCATTTTCATATTTAATTGTTCTCCTTAATCTTTTTCTTTCCACCATAACCCTTAGACATATATAAGCCTTCTGCAATGGCTTTATCTACAATTATTTTGATTGAGCCTTGCCATAAGCCATATTTTGCCATTATCTGCTTATAAGTCATATCTTTTTCAAAATAATCTTTTAATAGTTCCTTTTCTTGTTCTATGGTTAATTTTTTATTGTGTGGGTTATAGCCTTTTTTAATATATTTACTGCCCGTGCCATTTGGTAATCTATGCTTGCCAAAGTTCGCTTTCTTAGGCTCTAAAATACCTTGCTTTACATATTGTGAAATAATTTTCGTAACGCTGGGTAATGAGATGCCTAATAAATTTGCTATTGCTTGACAAGTAATATTTTTCTTATATAAATCAGCAACTTGCATCTTAATATCATCTGGTATTGGTTGCCTAGACATAAATTTTAATCTCCTTGTATCAATTCGTAAATCTTTTCTAATGTTGGTAGTGTGAGTTTATTAAAGTCAAATTCATTACAGTATCTTGCAAGGCGAATTTGTTTGTTTCTAGCAAAGTTTTCGCTATATTTAACTTCGTCAAATTCCACAATACGGTCTTGCCAATAGGAACGAGAAGTGCCATACTCATAGCAAGTTTTACCACTAAATACTTGTGTTTGTTTTTCGCCTTTCTTAGTATATTCTACTTTAATATTTCCGGCTTTTGTAATTTCTATCACTTTTGCTTTTATGCATTTACAATAGTGGTCGTTTTCTATCATAACTATATCGCCGACTTGCATTGTTTTACCTCCTTAGAAATAACTGTTCTACTTACATTTAACAACTGACTTATTTTGTTTTGGCTTATTCCTTTTTTATGCATCTCAACAATATTATCTCTAACTTCCTGGCTTATCTTTTGTGGTGCACCAAGCACAACGCCTTTTTCTTTAAGCGCCTTTAATTTGTTAGAAGTATTAAAGCCAATAATTCGCTTTTGGAACTCATCAGCCAAAAAGAATTGAGAAAGTGCCATCCATTCATAAGGGTTAAGTTTCTTGCCACCATAAAGGGTCATACCATTGCTTATAAACTTAATAGATACTTCATAGTCCAAAGTGATTATATCAACAATATCGAAACAATCTTTATAATCTCTACCAAACCTAGAACTTTCGGTAAATACAACCATATCGCCTGGTTTTAATAAGTCTAGCATCTCTTTAAATGCTTGTCGCTCATCGCCACGAACGCCACCAGAAACCCTTTCTTCGAATATTCTATCAAAAGTGATACCACTATGAGCGAATAAATATCTTTGTCTCTCGTAATCTTGTTGTCTCTTTTTTTCTTTCTCGTCATCTCTTTTTTGTGTAGAAACACGAAAGTAGCCATAAATAGCCATATACAAACTCCTTGTCGATGCCACCTTAAACAAGTGTGGGCTTATTCGTCCTTTCTATAAGGTATAAGCATTATAACATATAAATATAATAATTGCAAGCGATTTTGATAAAATATTTTAATAAAAAAGAGAGAAACTGACAAATTCCTCTCATTTTTCTTTCTATAAGTGATTTTTAGCAATGTGGTCGTAAAAACCATCTCTCAAACTGACAATATCTGTCTTGCCATCATAACCTTTCTCGCACAACATTCTAAGATAACCATAGAACTCATTTGCAAGAGGTGTGGTAAGAGCCGAAGTTCGTCTAATATAACCTTGTCTAGTACCATTCTTAGAAACTCGCATTGTCTCATCAGCAACATTTCTCATAAATTTCCAAAAGTTATAGTAAGCACCTTTTAATTTTGTCATAAAATTATTTTGGTCGACTATTACAAAGCCCTCAACAAATTGTCCGTTGTATTTGTAATCGTGGTCGGTAACCTCGTTATACCAAGCCAAGAACTCGCCCCAAGTATTAAGTGTATATGCTTTTTCTTTAACCTTAAAGCCAAAATGTTTGCCTAATTCAACAAGCCCCTCATACCCTAATTTAGAACAGAACAAATCTCTCTTAATGTCATCTAAAAGTACAATCTCGTTTTCATTTGCCTTAATAATGTGTGGATCATTGTCTTTATCAATAACCTCAAACACAAGAGAAGTGTTGTTTACTTTTACATAGTTTAAAACATCGTCATAGATGCTTGAATATTTAGTCATAAAGATATTTTCAAAATATTTAGAAAACTCGCCACCAATATTTGATTTAGAGCAGAACAATAACTTATCGTTCTTTTCATCATAACCAAGAATACCCAAGAAACCATTATATTTTAAGTAGCAATTAACAGGGAATTGTAAAGTGCTTGAAAGTTTGGCAAGTTCAGTTTCTTTTGTTTCGCCAATATTAAAGAACTTATTGTAAGCCCTTGCTGCAATGGTGTAGTTATCAGTATTGATAAATAAGCCTCTTGCCTTTGTAGTAATGTTGTTCCAAGTTTTGTCATAGAAAACATTTCTACTAAAATTGAAAGATGAAATATTGTCGAATTTCTTTTCAATAATATCTTTCTTGCTATTTCTCAAAGCAACAACCAAGTTCGCAACATCAACAACATTATCAACAACCTTGCCATCGTTTAAAACTGCACTTTGTTCGCTTTCGTCAACCTGTTCTTTAAAAACCTTGTTTTCAATCTCAATAGGCTTGATGCCATCGTGTGTAATTTCAACAGCCCTTAAACAACCACCAAACTCAACACGACCTTCTAAATTATAAGCGCTACCTTGTACAATTCCTAAGTGTTGTGGGTTTCTATGCCCGTGAATTTGAATAACATTTCTACCTTCAGCAAAAGCAACTTGACAATCGTAAATATCGCCATAGTTTCCAACACCATTGATAAAACAATCAGTAGGAATATAAGCCAACCCTTTATTATGCAAACCACTAACACCAGCGTGTGTTACAAAATAACATTGTCTATCATATTCAAAGAAAATGCATTGTCTTAACTTTCTATAAAGAACTCTTAAATCTTTTTTATCAAAACTTTCTATTTGTTTTTGAGTATTTAACATAAATTCTTTTGACCTAACTGGCTCATCATTAGCATAAGCCCATAGCCATTTTTCGTGGTTGCCCTCCAAAAGGCACACGTTAGGTTTATCTTTAATTGAAAGCAAAAACTCTATGATTTTATCGTTTTCAATACCTCTGTCAATATAGTCGCCAGTAAAGATATAGTAAGTATCGTCCTTAATTTCATCAACCAACTCGTTAAGGACAGTGTAACAACCGTGAATATCGCCAATAACACAAACTTTATTGTATTCGCTTAAATCAACTGAGCGATAGTCGGTTTCTTTCTCAAAGTCATCTCTTGTGATAACTTTAATACCACTAGGTATCTTTTGAGTAGCAAAGCGAGAGTAATAAAGGTCAATAGCACTCTCCGGTACTTGTTTAATCTCTGGTCTTTGTTTATTCCAAATCTTTGCTTGTTCAATAGGTATATCAGTAAAGTCAACACAAAACATTCTATATCTATACTTTTCAGCAAGAGATTTATATAAATTCATTTCGCTTGTTTTAGAGTTGCAAGCATCAATAACGGTAAATTCGCCCTTGCTCATACGATATTCTAAAATGTCGAATAATGTAGCCCAAGCCTGCTTATTAACAGATTGGTCTATATTCCATTTACCATCTTTATCTATAATAGGGCTACGATATAATAATCTAATCGTATCAGCACAAAGAGTATAAGGCAACAAGCCTTTTTTCTCAATCCAGGTCGATTTACCACAACCTGGTGTACCTCTTAATAAAACTAAAATTCTCATCTTTTTAATTCCTTTTTAAACATTTTTTAAATTTTCATACATATCAATTATGTTTTGTGGGCATTTGTCGGTTACAAACACTTTCTTATTAGCCAACACTTTACTAAGTTTCTTTTCGTGTATGGCTCTTTCTAGTTTAGTAATCATTTCGTCATCATCAAAACCATAGGCACTTAATATTTTATTAAACACACTTATTCCGTGAATTTCGCCACCAAGACAACACTTTTCAATATTGTTAGCAATCAATCTTAAACGAAGGGCAATAAGTTCTCTATATTTAAGTTCATAGTCATCTAGTGAGCCATTAACAACATACTGGTCTTTTTCCCATTTCTTGGCGTGAGTGTTTTTAGTGCCATCTGCTCGCCAATATTCATCACATCTTTCAGTTTTAAATCTACCATTAGGCAAAACTTTTTCAACTAGAACAACATAATTTAATTGCTCGTTTTGTGGGTAAATTACTTTTACAACATCGCCAACATTTACATTTAACTTACTCAAAGTTCTATTCCTCCTTTTGTATTTTCGTAATCTTTTTGAATGCGAATATGTCTATAATAAGTTCTACGACTTATATTGTTTCGTTTACAATATGCCTCTTGTACACTTGTTTTGCTTTTTCTATAACACTTTAAAAACTCTCGGTCTTCGAGTGCAAAAATGTCATTATGCTTTTCCATAACATCGATAAAATAAAATGTGTACCTATTGCATCGAATGATAGGGAATGTTCCAAAGGTTTTTATGTACCTTGAAATAATAGTGTCAGCATATTCAGTTTGTAGAAATTCTTTCATATCATTTGGGTTATCAAAGACCCCTAACAAATCTTCATCATTATTAGCATCATAAACTGCTATAATGTATCTGCCTTTAAATAGACTTCCCATTTTTCCTACCTGCTCCTTTTGGACAATTTCTTGTCTTATATTATTGAGATTTTTTTCTTGCTCTCAACTTGCCATTCTCATCGGTGTAATATTCATAGCCAAAATACTTTTCGCCAATGTATCGCTTAATACGGTCATCGCTAATTTTTCTTTTAAAGCCATTTGGGTATTCTTGCTCACAATACTCTTTAAAGAATTGTGGGTTTACATAACTCGTTTTTTTCATCTTTTCAATATCGAGTTTGCCACCTTTCATTATTTCGCCATTGTGTTCAAATTCGGTTTCAGTTCCAGGAATAATAACGGGTCTAAAACCATTACACCAGGCACAGAATAGGGAATATTCTAAGTCGCCAACATAATTGATGTCATATTGTTTTTGTTGTTCACGGTAATGTCTTTCATTTTGCATTTGCCTTATTTGTGCCTCAAAACTATTGTCGACATCAATGTTTTGTTGTCTTTTTTTTTCTTGCATTTCTTGTTGTTTAAGTTCTACCATTTCCTCAAAAAAGCACGACATTTTAGTTAGTGTTTTTTCTAACTTATCAATTCGTTCGTCCATTTTTCGGTCTCTTTCTCGGTAGTATTCTCTTTTTTGTTCTTTCTCGTGTTGTTGTTGCTCCCATCTAGCAATATCTCTTTCTTGTTTTGCCAAATCGGTAGCAGTATTTGAATTATCACTCATAATCTTTCTCCTTAACTAAAATGGCAAATCATCATCGCCAAAAATGTTTTTAATCTCGTCATCATCGATGGGCTGTAAATCTAAATTAGAACTCTGTTTGTCCCAATCTAAACTTGCTTGGGCATATTCTTTTTGTTCATATCTCTTATAGATTTTATCGGCATCAGTTTTTGATATTTTAGGGGCTTGTTCATAAGTTTTTGTTTCTTTATCGAAAATCAAGCCAACAATTCCACTGCCATTTCCTTTTGTTTTTAAAACCTCAATAAAACCATCGCAAGCATCATAATCAAAACCACACCTTGCACAATCTTGTTTGAATTTGTCTAAAATCTTTTCTTGTCCTTTAAGAACAACAATATAGTCTTTTCTATAAAGAGCAATCAAATTATACGATTTATCGCCAAGAGTAGATGTACCCCTTGCACTTTTAACAGTTAAACGAAAGCCATTGCTTGCACTTTCTTTGTTAATATGGGTAACTAACAAGCCAACCATATTTAGTTCCAACAATTTATTTCTTAATAGAGTAATTGCATCTTCTTGCCCTCTAAATAAATCTTGGTCTTTTATATACACTTCCATAAAGTTGTCTATGAGACAAAATTTACAATTAAGTTCTTTTCCACAATACTCGATCCAGTCAAGTATGGTGTTTAAGTCTCTTTGCTGTTTATGGGAGTTAAATAATGTAATATTTTTACCAATACCATTCGTTATTGCTTGCTCAACACTTTCATTTACATAAAAATCTGCTATATTTGTTTCGTGTCCATTGGTGTCTACAAAGGGTATTGTTATAAATTCGCCTTTTTTACCATTTTGTTGCATAATTAAAGCCTTATAACTTTCGTTTGTATGTTCACTGGCATAAACACAACATTGATAACCTTGCTTACAGGCGCTTTTTAAAACCGAAGAGGTTAAAACCGATTTACCAGTATTCGTATCAGCCTCGATACTATTTAAACCAATCTCTAAGCCTTTGGTGTAATAATCTAAATCTTTAAAACCCCAAAGTATTCTCATTAAACTTTTTCGCTCATAAGGAATATCATTAAACCTTGTTGCAAATTCTGCTATATCTTTTCTCATAAGGCTTATTTCTCCTTATCTGGTATTTCATCGTTCAACCAAGTAGAAAAGTGAGGTAAGTATTGTTTAGGTCTACCTTTGTTGCCATCTTTACCAGTTTCTTCAGCCCAAGCCTTTATGTGTTTTTGTAAAAGCATACTTATTCGTTTAGCCTTATCTAAAATATCGTCTTGTGTTTTTAATGTTGTTAGTTTTCTATTCCAAGTCTTTTTCGCTTGCTCCTTACCAACTTTACGAGGGTATATAGCCCATATTTTTTCAAATAGAGTTAATATATACTCATTTTTATTAAATTTAGGGGTGTCAGTGAGCGAATGCGAAACGGTCTCATCGCCATTAGGCGAATTTTCTTTTAGAAAACTACTATTATTAAAACTACTAGAATTGTTAGAACTAGAAGTAGTTTGAATTTTCTTATTATTATTTATATTATTAAAACTACTTTCTTCATTAAAACTACTTATATTTTTATTTATATTGGCATCGTTCGTATCCGTTCGTATGCGTTCGCATTCGTTCGCATCATCTTTTTTATGCCACCTACCAAGTGCAATTTGTCTATTCATTTCACACTTTTCTTTATATCGTTCGTTGTTGCTATCAACACTTGCTTTTATAAAGTTAAATGAGATTTCAAGTATTTGCTCATCGAATGTTGGAACAACACCGTGCTCGTTATATTCAATAACTGCTCGCATTAACTTGCCAAATTGTTCATTTGTTAGACTTTTTGTTTGTTCTAAAATCTCAAAATACATAATCACACCTCGTTTACTTGCCATAGTTTGCACCTCCCTTTAAGGGTAGTTCAACTATTTCGTTTGGTTTAGAGTTTATAAATTGTCTAGTAGGTACACCTAAAATCATTTTTTCTAGTACCCAAACTTTGCCAGATGCCATCTTTACTAAACAAGCATCGTTCTTTTCCCAGCAACTCTCAATTAGGCTGGTGTTAATCATTACATTTTTCATACATACATCCCTTTTACTTTACTTAAATTTGAATTTTGCTTTTAAATGCCCTTAAATCGCACGAAAAGGTTTAAGTCGAACAAATTGTCAAGAGAAAGTGTTTTGTGGCTCTATGCGATTGTTTTGGGGCAAATTTGGGCATATTTGACATTAAATTCAGTTTTAATTTCAAAAATATGCTCTATTTGTCAGTAAAATGGTTATAAAAAGAGATTAAAGGCTTTTTGGTTTCTTCTAAGTCCTTAATAATGCCATCTATGTAATTCCATTGATGAATACATCGTTCTAGGTCATTCTTGTTAAGGCAGGCGAAGTAACCCTTTTGGTCTGGTGTAGCAACGATAGGTCTTTTCTTTTTTATTAGATTGATTGTATCTCTAATTTTTCTATCGCTAGTGCTGTTATAGGTCCAGCCAAGATGAGTACAGATTTCTTCTTTGGTAACATTTCTATGACAATCTTTCAAAAAAGCATAAATCTTATTTGCGATTTCTTTTTGATTTTCAGTTATAGGTTTCTCAAAGTTTTCCATACTTTTCTCCTTTAATCTCTAATTATTAACATTTTCAGTTTCAGCATCTATTAAGGCTTGTGCCTCTAATCGTATTTCTTGTCGAAAAAAGTAATACATATCGTAGAGCATTAGCCAAAATAGTTTCACTCTCGCACAACTTTGTTCAAATCGTGTTTTATTTTGAGTGTCGTATTGTATAACATCGAAAGCATATTTATTAGGTTGCACCCAACTCGATACAGTTGCATACACAGTGTTCTTACAAGATTTTTCTTCAAGGTCGCCTTGTTTATTGTAGTAGTGGAACTTATAATTGATTAGGTCGTATAGACTATAACCAAATTCCAAAACTAACACGAATTTGCGATAACCCTTTGCGAGTTGTCTTTCAAACTCTCGTTCAAGTCGTTCTCGGTCGTTCATTACATTATTACAAAACTCACTTGCACTGCCTTTTCTTTCATAAGCAACAACATTCGTGTAATCATAAACCTTGTCGCCAAAGTGCACACTAAATGTTATGTCGCCCTCTTTAAGATTTTCAGTATTTGCTTTCTTGTCTTTAACTGCAATTTCTCTTGCGATGCCAAAGTAGTCGCAAACCTTTTCAACCCAATCGTCTTGCTCTCGGCTATCGATTTTGATTTTGAGGTAGGGTAAGAACAATGTAAAGAATGCTTTGCCTTGCACCCAACTCATATCAAATCGGCTATCGAAAGTAGGACTGCTTATTGTTTTCTTTTTGTCAAGTTTGAGTTTGTTAATCGCTTGCTCATACTTAATCAAATTCAGTTCTCCTTTTATAAATATGCTCTATTTGTCAGTTTTACATTTTAAAAAAAGTTAAAATGGTAAATCATCATCATCGGTGTTGTCGTAAAGTGGTGGGTGGTTTTCAGTATTTGTTGTAGGCTTAGCATCGTCTTTTTTGCCACTACCCTCAAACACCTCAAAGTCCCAACATATAAAGTTGTAGTACATTTGCTTTTTGTCGCTATCATACTTATTTGTGCATTCGACTTCAAGCATTTTAATCATTTCATCGCCTTTAAGGTCTTGTGCCTTATCGTGGGCTTTACCTATAAAGCGAACATAACTACTGAAGTCTTGGACATAATCATCGTCCTTTTTCTTGCTAGTAGATATTTTTATTTCAGTAAATTTGTCTTTTTTTCTAATTTCCCAAACTTTTGCAAGTCTGCCATTTGCGAAACTCATTCTAATTCTCCTTTTAACTGCCTTTCTAATTTTTCAAGTTCAGTTTCTAATTTTTTAATTTGTGTTTTTTGATATTCAACATCATCGAATAAAGACATTGTCTCGTCCATACAAACTTTAAGTTTGTGAGGTAAGTTCATTTGGCTAACCATTGCTTTATAAACTTCGTTTGCTCGCAACAAGAATTTGCCAGCATCTTGCAACTCTTTAATCAATTTTCGTTGATTGTAGCATTTAGTAATCAATTCCTCTCGTGTTAGTTCTTCAAGTGGAACTGTTTGCTTTTTCTTAGCCATAATTATTTACCTTTACGAGCCTTAGCAAGTTCTTTAATCTTTGTGATAACTTTATTAACCTCATCTGGTTTGACCTCTTTAATGTCCATATAGCCAAGTTCGTTAAGAATTTCTTTAAGGTCAGTATCGATAAGGCTTAAAGCACCAAGAGTAGCATAGATTGTTTTGATTTGGTCTTTTGTAATCTTATTAACCTTAGTGTCTTTTTGGGTTTTTAACTTTTTAATACCCTCATTGTCTTCAAGGTCAACAGTGTACATATCGCTTATGCCACCAATATTAAGTATTGCATCGCCAAGTGCTCTTTTCTTTGCGATTTTCATAACTGTGTTTGCCAAACTATCTGGTGTCTCGCTTTTTTCGTATTGGTTTACATATTTCTTTTCTTCAGTATTTGCACAACCAACACCTTCAGCAACTTTAATGTCGCCAAAATATAATTCGCAAGCCCATTCCCAAGCATAGTAGTTTCTTATTGTTTCAACAGTTTCGTATGATTTAGTTTTTTCGTTGTATTTTTTGTATTGTTTAGATTGATTAGCAACATAATCTCTATTTAAGAGTTTATATCTAGGTGTAAGCCCTAAATAAAGTTGTATTTTTTCAAAGCCAGGTTTAAGTAGGCAAGGTTTATCAGTTCCTGGTATTTGTCCAAAGTCAACACCATCAACAAAGTCGTTTTTGATAAACTCTTTAAACTTTTTAACTTTTTCAGCCCTTTCAACCATCATTGTTTCTGGTAGGTTTTGAATAATACTTGTCCCATTAACAACTTGAATTTCCATAGATTGTTTATTATCAGTTCCCATTATAATTTAATGTCTCCTTTTATTTCTTTAAAAATATTTAGATATTTGTAGAATAAGTCCTCGTTGACCTCAATAGGTATGAGCCTATGTTCGCCATTATCATATAGTTGTAATATGTATAATGCATCGACTTTTTGGTCTGGGTGTCTTTCATTCCACATAATTCGATAAGCATTTAATTGTAATTCACTTCTTAATTTGCTTATGGTTTTAGATGTCTTTTTGTCGATAATTGCCAACTTGCCATCTATAAACTTAACAAGGTCTATCGTTCCAGCAAAATCGTGCTCGATTGAGTAAAGTTTTTCTTCACTTGCAATCGGTAAGGTTGGGTAAGAATTACGAAAGTTTGCATAAGCATAAACATAATTTATAATTTCGTAATTTTCTTGTACCCATTCATCATCTAGCAAATCGATTAAGCCATATTCATAGTCTTCAGTTTTTTCGTGTACAAGTGTGCCTCGCTCAGCCGCCGCCTCAATATTCTTTTGAGGTATGCCTTCGAGTGCAATAACATCAACAGTTTTTAAAATATCACTCACACAAGGCTTTTGTTCGCCAAAGTAGTAGTAAATATGTTTTTCACTATCGAAATAAAGTCCTTCCATTACAACTCCTTGATATTTACAAAGATTGTTTCATTTGTTATATCTATTTGTTGTTGTAATGCTTTCTTGTTGTTTGGGTCATTTAATTTACTTTCGGTCTTTGAAAGTTCAACATAATCTTGTAAGAGTTTAATTGTTTGTTGAGCAACCTTAATTTGCTCTGGGCTTTTATAACCCTTTTTATTGGTATCTGCCATTTTTCTAATCTCCTAATTAAATGATTTGTCGTTTCGGTCAACACCAGCATAAGCCAATACAAATTTGTCTAGCACGGTGTAACCATTCATTGATTTACCTTGATAGGTAACAATCTTAAATTTATTGTCCACTTCGCCTATAACAAAGTAGTGGTATAGGTCAGTAGCAATATTGATTGATCCATCAGTATTTCGCCACCATAGTGGGCTATTCAATATCATTTGTTTAACATTGAATTTTTTGCATCGTTGTAGCAATCGCTCTTTGGCGTGCTTTGTTAAGATATAATTGTGTGCAATGTGTTCTATCTTTTTCCTTGATATAAGACTTACTGGTGCTCTTCCAACCATTCGGCAAACCAACTCTTGTCTTCGTGGCAATAATCTTTTGCCTCTTTGTCGATTTTGTCCTTGTCGAGTTTTCTTGCTTGCTCTAATTCTCGTTTAAGTATCTCCTCAATTTGCTCTTTCGTAAAAGAGTGGACTAGATAGCCATTTATTTCAATGGTATCAGTATTTTCCTCGCCTATAAGCAATGCATTCTCATAGGTCGCATTTTCGTTTAAACAGAAATCACAAGCGCCATTATGGTCTTCATCATAAAAATATTCATCACACACACTACATTTATCTGCCTCTACAAACTCGCCACCACAACTACAATTATCTACAAATGTTTGAGGGCAAGAACGCCACCCAACACCGGTATCGTAGCCAAAGTCTTCAGTATATGTAGGCAAATCGTCTTCTTCGCAAAGTTCACCACATCTATTGCAAACATACATATTAGCCACCTCGCATTTTCTTTAATAATGATAGAAAAGATATTCGCTTGTTAGTTAGGTCCAGCATCGTTAATAGATGGGCTTGCAATTCCATCAACTCATCAAGTGAGAGATGTGCAATCGCACCAAGCATTGTCTTTTCTTGCTTTTCTAAATCTAACCCCTTTGACTTTTTCATACTAAACCTCGAATTTTAGTAAATAGTCCATAGGTTTGCTTGTTATGTAACTTGCTAACTTAACAATAGGTAATGGCATTCCATAAATGCATCTTTCAAACTGTTCGTATTCTTTTGGCGTGACACAAAGTTCACTAGCCATTTGCTCAATAGACAAATTCATTTCAAGTCTTGCTTTTTGTAAACCACTCATACTAATTCTCCTTTTTGTTTCTTTGCTCAATCTTGTCTTTGCTAAACAAATAGTCCATTGTTTTGCCTGGCATAAGTTCCAAGATGATTTGTATTTCGCTCAACTTAAACTCTTGCTTTCCAAGAATTTTATTTCGCAAAGTGTTTTCAGTAATATGTAATTTGTCGGCAACGAAACGTCTAGTCAAATTATTCTTAGTAAATTCAGCATTAAGATTTGCAAACACTAAACACACACCTCCTTTTGCAAATATTTTGACTTACGGAAACTTGTAAACAGTTATGAATAATCGTAATCAATACCCACATTATATACGAATAATCATACATTGTCAACGATTTTTAATGATTTTTCAAAAAAAATATTGATTTTTCATAAATATTTATGTATAATCATTATTGTAAATAAATATAGGAGGTGGAAATGAAAGAGTTAGATATTTACGATAGAATAGATTTTAGGCTCAAAGAGATGAATGCAACTCGAAAAAAGATGTGCTCGGATTTAAACATTCCTTATAGCACTCTAACAAGTTTCTATCAAAGCCGTTCGGGGAATATGACGTTATCGACTATTAAAAAAATCGCCGACTACTTAGACTGCTCAATGGACTTTCTAGTAAATGGCGAAGGCAACAAGTCTTATAATAACAACATAATGTATAACGGAAACATACACTCAATAACCATCTCGAACGGAGATAGAAATTCACAAAGGGAATTAACTGAAATCGAATATGAGATAATGAAAGTCTGTTCTAGGCTATCTACAAAAAAGAAAAATGCCTTGCTGAGCGAGGCATATAGAATTGAAAAAGAGGAGGAATAACTAAAATGCATCAAACAATAGGTCAAAGAATGTCTTACCTTATGAAACAAAAAGGTATAACAAACATTGAAATGGGCGAATTGCTAAATGTTGACCCAAGTTATATTGCAAAGTTTAAGAACGATGCAAGGCGACCTAACACATATCAAATCGATAAAATTGCTAGACGACTTAATGTGACGACCGATTATTTGCTTGGCAATGAGGCTGTTGGCTTACCTTTTTATGTCGACATTCTAAAAACAAACGAAAGACAAGGCATCAATCTTATGAGTGGTATTTCGAGCGAGAAACATTTTTCTCTGCATAATGTTTGGAAAACCATAAATGAGTTAAAAAAAGATGACTTGCTTATATTCCAAAAGGATATAGATATAATAAATAATAAAATATATATAATATCATATAATAAAGAGCAAGTAATTTTGGGTAGAGTTTTCGACAATATGCTTTTCTTTGATAATGGAATGCCACCAGTTGACATTTCTAACAAGGATCAATATTGTGTGCTAGGTAGACTAATTCGAGTTGAAAGGTACTTTAACTAATGAGCAAGGCTTACAAAGTATTTCGTTGCCCCACTTGTAAAAGAGATGTAACAGCCCACAAAGATGGCAGAAAGGACTTTTGTAATAAATGTAATACTGAAGTCAAATTAAGATGCTGGGGGCTAAGGTTTAGAATACAAGAGGAAGGCAAGGTTGTTCATAAGAATATGGTAGGCTATCGTACCGAGAAAGACGCTAACGATGCTTACTTACAATTTATGTCTACTTATAAGAAACCAACAAACCCAGTCGGTGCACCAATCTACAAATTAAAGATTGAGGACATTTTCCCTGTCTACCTTAAAGTTAAGGCAAGCGAGGTTAAGCAAAGCACTTATTATGATATTATTAAATGTTTCAATACCAACATTTTACCATACTTTACTGGTCGAATTGTAACCACAATAACGACACAAGACATTAGAGATTGGCAAGACTTCTTAGTTTCAAAGGGCTATGCTCTTAAAACGAAACAAAAGAATAGAGCCTATTTAAACAATTTATTTGATTACCTGCATAAGGAATATGGTATTGAAAATGTAGTTGAGCGAGTAAAAGGTTTCAGCAAGAAGTTAGAAACCATCGCCCCAGTAGAAATGAATATAATTGAGCCAAACGAATACCAAGAGTTTGAAAAGGTAGTTGATGACTTGCACGATAAAACAATGTTTAACATATTATATTTATGTCAAACGAGAAAAGGCGAAATGTGTGCATTGACTTGGAATGATTGGCTAGGCGACAAACAAAAACTAAACATTGACAAAACATTCTCTCGTATCTCATTCGATGGAACACAAGACCAATACCCAGTTCCTAAGGCGAGTGTTATAAAAGAGTTTAATGTTGGGCAAAAAAGCAAATACATTGTCCATTCGCCAAAAAGTACAAATAGTGTGAGAAAGATTGATTTGCCAGATAGTACAATCAATTATCTACAACAACTATACGATATTCGCTCAAAAGAGCAAGGGTTTAGCAACGATGAGTTCATATTCGGTAAACGAGGCTTATTTATGAATTACACCACTCTATCTAATAGATTTGAAAAATATAAGATGCAATCGAATGTTAGTCAAAAAGTAAGAGTGCACGATTTAAGGCACTCTGGTGTAAGTTTGCTAATTAACACATATCAAAATAGTTCATCTAACATAAACACTCTACAATTAGAGTTTATCATCGCTGAGAGAATTGGCGACACAGTCGAACAAGTTATTAAAACTTATGGACACTTATTCAAAGGTATGCAATCAATAGTGGCTAAAAACATTAAATTGTAAAGAAAATCACAAAAAATAATGATTTTTCAAAATATTTTGTGAAAATAGTTGACTTTGTCAATTTAATCTGCTATATTGTTATCATACTTATGGGAGCAAAAGTAAACCGAGAGCGAGATTTACGGTACACCTTACGGTACAAAAACACGGAATTGCCAAGTCAGTTTCAGTTTAGTCAGTAAGTAAAAGTTCCAAAATGACACATAGTCAAAGAGTGTGTACTGACAGTCAGTTTCAGTTTAATATTAACTGACTAGGTTGTCAGTTCTTAATCTCGTCTTCCGCTCCATTTTTTTTATAAAAGGGGTTTAACCTACCAAGGAAAAGAATTATGGCACCATAGCCAAGCGGTAAGGCTCGGGTCTGCAAAACCCTCATCCACGGTTCGATTCCGTGTGGTGCCTCCATTAATATGCCGAAGTGGCGGAATAGGCAGACGCAAGGGACTTAAAATCCCTCGAGGGCAACTTCGTGCCGGTTCAAGTCCGGCCTCCGGCAC
>CATZIR010000003.1 GCA_958420145.1 uncultured Eubacteriales bacterium
CACTTGTACCATCTTCATTGATAGCATTTGAGAAATACAACTCGGTTGGGAACTCGTTAGCAACTGTGTCAAAATAAATAAGTATTGATTTAATGTAAGAGCCTTCGTGTTTAACCGAAAAGTCTATATATTGAGCAGTTGAAAAGCCATAGTTATCGTTGCTTAAACAATTTCCCATAAAGCCATTGTAAGAATTGCTTGTTGACTTGTAGAATGTATATGTGCCATCTAGCACACAACCACTTACTTCGCCAGTTTCCTCATCAACACTACCACCACAAAGGTGCAAGCCTTTCTTTCCTTTAAAGTTTGTATCGATATTCAAGTTTGACATATCGCTTTGGTCGTGTTTTTCGCTATAACTTGTAAAAGTAAGTTCATAGTTTACTAAAAACTCAATTTCAACTCTTGGGGCATTTTCCATTAGTTAGCCTCCCATTGAGCATATAGTATTGTGCTTGCAGTTAAAGTAACAATATGGTTTGTTACATATCTTGTACCAGATCCATCTGGCTGAGTGTTCCAACCAGTCATTGTGTAACCACTGCGAGACCATTTTTTAGGGTCTTCAGCCGAAATATCTGTGTCGTAATCGCCAATTTTGACTTCATCGCCATAATCAAATTCAAGCCCACTTGTAAGTGTTTCGCTCTCATCATTCTTATTGTAAATAAGAGACAATTTGTCCTCATCGGCATTTGTTCCAACAAGTTCAAAGGTTTCATTTTGCACAGCAAGTGTTTCTAAACTCTTTGAATAGATTTTAGGAAAATCTTTTGGCTTAAAATACATTTTCTTTGTTACATAAACATCTTCAACAATATCGTAAGCCGTAACAACAAATTCGTTATATTCTTTAATAAGTTTCATCAACACCCTATAAGCCCCAATAGGCATCAATTTAAACTCAAATTTTAGTCTTGGGGTTAAGAATGTGGCATAAGAATTAAGTTTGTTAATTCTACCTTTTGTTGTTCTTGTTGGTTGTTTAAAAAAGTTTTTCGCATCAAAGTAGGAGTAAGAGGACAGGTTTGGTATTTCTCGTCCATTTATGACTAATTTGATTTGATTTTTACTAGATTTTTCATACATTTCATTCATAAACTTTACTCCTTTCTTTTGATTTTTTATCTAGGTTTTAATTCAATATTGTAGTTCTTTCTCAAAGCATCAGCATTGTGTGTAACTTGTGTTCTAGCAAACTCTTTGCCATCTATTAAGATAACGATGTCGCTACCATATTCATCGCCATAATTTCTAGCAGCATTGTATTCAGTCAAAGCCTCAACCATTGCTTGCTTGAATTGAGCAATATTCGTTACACCAGTACCACGAGAGCCAGTTGCAACTATTTCAGCACCTGCCTCGCCGGCTTGATGATAAAGCGTTCCAGTTCCCTCAAACATACCACCATTGGCGTGTTGAGAAACTGCAATAGCAGTACCAGCAATCATAACAATACCAGCAGCAAGTGCACCAGCAGTGATACCAGCCATAACTGGTGCTGCAACACCTGCCTTAGCAGCGGCGTGGGCGATAGCAATACCTGCTAACACACCAAGCAAGATAGCCAAAATAGGTATAATTATTTTTGCGGCTGTGCTCATTTGGTCTAAATTGGTTAAGAACATAACTAAGCCACCAACCAAAGCACCAACTGCAACTGCCAAGCCATTGACTGTGCCCAAGAAACCAAGAGATGCAGCCCAAGCACCACTTATTCCAGCAGTAAGAGTACCACTAACAATAAGCCCTATAATCTTTGCAGTGCCTATAATTCCAAGAGTTGTTGCAATACCTGCAAGAATACCAGCAAGAGCATTGCAATCGTCTAAAATGCCACCTAAACTAGATCCATCGACACTTTCTTGTGTAAACATTCCAGTTGTGTCATTTTCAGTATTGCTCATCGTACTAAACTCGTCATAAGATAATAGTTTAGATTGCTTGTTGTATTCTTTTAAGTATTCAGTATTAACTTTCAACCAAGTGCTTTCGCCTTTAAGTTTTGCAGTTAAATAACTAATACCATTTGCGAGTGTTCCCACTGCTTTTGATATACCTTGAATGATAGGTGCAACCAATTCCAACAATGGCATCATAACAGCACCGACCGAATTTTTCATTACGGTCATAGAACTCGTAACTTCGCTCATTGTTTCTTTTGCACTAGCATCGAACTGGACAATATTGTCAATACCTTCTTTCATTGACTGTGTAATCAACTTTAAAGCAGTTCTTATCAATCTATACAAAGCAATTCTTTTAATGCTTAGAAAGAATGATTTTAAGCCACCACCAGAAACATCGCTTGCAGTTTGTCCAACATACTTAAAACTACCAGCAACCTCTTTAACTTTGCCATCGTGCTTTTCTAGGTCAGCAGTAAATTTGGTTGTGATTTTATCGCTACCATTAAATCTTTCAAAAAATAATGTTCGCTTACCATCAGCAGTGTCTACTGTCTTAGTCAATTCGCCATATTTCGCAATAAGGCTTTTTAATGTTTCTTGCTCAGCATCGGCATCGCCACTAACTTTTGGCGCATCGCCACTTTGTGCACTAGGCATATCGCCAGCAGTGTTTTCGCCAGTATTGGTTGTTGTTTCGCCAACCTTTGCATTGCCAGAAACAGCATCTTTAACATTGGTTAGACTTGTTTTCTTTAAAATTCTATCTAGGGCTGTAAGTTCGCCCTTAATGTTTTTGAGTTCCTTAGCAAAAGGTTTAATGGCAGTAGTCAATGCTGAAAACTTTGTTTTAAACGATTTTGCATCTAGGTTTTTAATAGTTCTTTCAAACTTAGTTAAAACTCTATCGAGTGTTGATATTTTCTTTGCTGAAGTCTCGCCATTAGAGTTGTCATTAACTTTAATGTCTAAGACCAGGCTATCAACTTCGGTTTCTACTGCCATAATTTACCTCCTTTTTAAGTATCTCTAAGTAGACCACGAGCAGAAAGTTGTGCTCTTGCACTTGCTAAGAGTTCAAGTTGTTCCTCAGTCAATGGTTGTTCATTGTCAAACATATCAGTATGAGGACAGGTTGGGTAAGGCACAAGTTGGCTAGATTTTTCAATAAAGCCATTAACATTTAATCTACTACTTTCAAGTGCTCGAACGACATATTGACCCATAAGCCACATATCTTGCTCTTTGAGTTTTTGTTGATTTATATGTTTCGCCTCATACCTATAAATAAGGTGTGGGTCGCCAAACCAATATTCCTCTGCTGACATACCTATTGTTAAGGCATAATCAAAGTAGTCCTCTTTGTAATATTCAAGGCAAAAACAATCATCGTTAATAGTGCGAGATTGCACATTTGTTTCGTCTTGGTTTTTATTTATTTCATTGAGAAGTTTACTTTCTTCTTTGTAACTTCTCTTTGGGTAAAACCCAATAGTATAAACTCGTAAACACCAGCATTAAACTCATCGGCAACACCATTTTCATAAATGTAGTCAATGATTTCTTTTGCATTCAAATCATTATTACCAGCCTTTGCAAGCATAAGAGGGAATGCGAATTTAACACATTCTTTTAAAAGTTCCTCTTGCTCGTAAAGTTCGCTAGTTTTCTTTGATTTGATATTTTCAACAAGAATGTCAATTTCATCAACTTTCTTATTGTCTGTTTTGTTTATACTTTGTTTTGCTTGTGTAAACACATATTCACTTAATTTTGGGTATTCTTCAAGGGCTCTAACTGCTATATTTCTATCAATAGCAATATCAAACTCATAGACACCACAAGAGATGTGTTTTCTGTAATCTTTTAACATAAAATTCTCCGATTTTTTAGTTTATTGTTTTAGATTTTTTCTACTAATCAGTAGTTGTTTCGCCAGCATCTTCGCCTTCTTCAGCAACCGGCTCGTCAGTTAAGTCATCAAACCAACCAGCATCGTCTACAACTGTGAAACGAACAGTTAATTCGTATTTAGAGTTTGTAGTACCAGCAGGCAAGCCGAAATCTTGTGGCTCAACTGGAATGTAGAATGATTTGTTAATATGTTTAATATCAACACAAATCCACATTCTTTTGCCTTCCTCAGCAAGTGTCTTAGCCTTATCTATAATTCCTTCGTCTTTTTTAAGGAATTGGTCTAAGACATATTGAGTAAGGTTGAAACCAAATTCTAGTGCACCAAAATCTTTAAGACCAGGTGTATAGGTCTTGTTGTTTTCTTGTGCCAAAGTAGTGGTTTCGATTTGTTCTCTCTCTGGGTTAAAGTCTGGGTGGCTTGTACAATCTTTGAAGTGTGTGTAAGCACTTTTAACAGTAGGTCTTACATTAGCCTCAGTTTCAAAACCATAGTAGACTTTTGTACCGATAGAAGTAGCAACTCTATTCATACTCTTTCTCCTTTATATTTTTTTGTATTTTAAGCATAGACCCTTTCGTAATCTTGCATAATAGTGAATTGATACCTTAAAGATGATTGGTAAGCCTTGACACCGTCCTCGAAAGGAAAGGCAGGGCTTGCAGTAGTTTCTCTCATAAGGCAAATGTTTTTATTGTAATCGCCAAATTTCAAATCGTTCATATAGGCTGACACAACATCTTGCAATGCAACAGCCATTGGCTCGGCTAGATACTGAGTACCACCGAAATTTCCCTTTAAAGCATAAATATCGATTTGTATATAAACATTTAAGGTTTCAACGCCCACAAAGGTTTCGTCTTTTGGCGAGTTGTTAATACATCTCAACACATAAAACGATTTTGTTGCACTTTTAATCATTTCTTGGCTGAATGCAAGATTGCCTGTGAGTTTCTTAGTGGCAGAAAAGCGATTATCAGTAGCAAATTTATTATCAAGGTAGGCAATTAAGTCATTCATAAAATACATAATCGTTGTGCTTTTATTGTTCACTTGTATTGTCCTCCTTTATAATTCCTTTTGCTATTTGCCAAATTTCATCTTTCAGTTTGATTGATGTATTAAACATTTGTGCTTTCGCTGGTTGTCCACGATGGAACACTTTGCCAGCATACCAACCACCATCGACTTTTGTTTTTGGGTTAGGGTAATAATATTCCCAACCAGGTGTTGATTGAGGCGACCCCTTAGGGCTCTCAAATTCAATAGTTTCGGTCGGCAAATTACCCTCGTAAGTACCTTGTCCAACTAGACCCGTACCAAACTCATCGAATGCCAAGCCACGACCTTTGGCAACAATTTTTCTATTACCATCGGCATCTCCAGGTAGCACTTGAATATCGACTTTTCGTTCGCCATATTCACTTTGTGCTATTTCTAAGCCTCGCTCAGCAATTCTTTGTGCAACCTTATCGCACACATTGTCGAAAGATTTATAAGATGCAACCTTTCTTTTAAAGTTTTGTAAACCTTTAATATTGATAGACATTCGCTAGATCCTTTTTAGGGTTAGCCTTACAACCTCGTTTTGCTCTGCAACGTTATCGACAACATAATTAGCACATTCGCCATCGTTTTCCTCATCGAGTGGTGTTGCACCCTCAATATAAAAGACATCTTTTTCTTTAAATACACCTTTCCATTTTTGATATGGTTGGAATATCGCAGTTTGATAATCTTTCTTATTAGCACCAAACTCTTGTGTTGCAGTATAACCACTTGCTGGCATAACTGAGCAACGATTTGGTTGTAGTGTAACTTCTTGTGGGGCACTATATTCGATAATTCCTTGTGGCTTATCTAATTTGTTTCGATAATAGATTTTCTCTCCAAATCTCATAGGGGAACAGCCGCCTTTGGCATAATTTTGTTTACTAAGGCATCGTCAATATGACTTCGTGCATATTCCCAACTCATACCATTTTCGCTATAAGCAGTAACATTTGTACCACCAGCACGAGATAGTATGTCTTCCATTCTTTGAGACACCCAATTTGTTATTACAAAGTTAAATACGAGTGTTGTTTCGCTTGGTCTATTGTTTTCGCTAGGATATTTGTAGAGCAAGTAATCGGTTAATGCATAATTAAATGCTCTTTCCAAATCAGCATCGCTAAGCCAATCATATTTATTTTTTATGTCTTGTTTTAGTTTTGTTTTGATTTCGGTTAAATTGTTCACTTACTCTTGCAACCTCCTTTTGTTGATTTGAAATTTCATTATTTTGTTGTGGTTTCGCTTGTTCGCTATCATCACACTTGATTTCCTCAGTAGAATGAGAAAAAGTTGGATCAGCATTAAGGCTTTGGTCTACAATTTCAAAGCCCTGTCGCTCAAACAAATCTTTGTATGCTTGATATGGAACTTTGCTTATTTGTGTACCTCTCTTAATGACAACCCAACTTTCCATAACATTCTCCTATTTAAGATTAACCAGCAGTTTTAACACTAGCGATGATTACTTGGTCTGCCAACTCGAAAGATGGAAGTGCAATCATAGACACTTTTGTTTCAACATTTACTGGGTCAGTTTGTTTAGTAGTTGTGATAGCCACACCAGTTTCAACGA
Organism: uncultured Eubacteriales bacterium; assembly: GCA_958420145.1. GTDB lineage: Bacteria > Bacillota > Clostridia > Christensenellales > UBA1242 > CAKVNM01. The sequence continues at coordinate 6,455 of CATZIR010000003.1, forward strand.
TTTCAACTTGTGCACTTGTAGCGCCAGCCATTAAATCGCTTTCTTCTGGAGTAGTACCAAACCAAGTATTACCAACTGCTGTTTCTGGCATAAATACAACTGTGCCATCAGCAACAAACTTAACTTTATTACCTTCATCTTCATAAGTTTTGCTATAAACATAGAAAGTAACACCAGTTTCGTCATACAAGTGTTTTAACACGGTTTTTGTGCTCATATTTGGAATTTTAAGGGCACTATCGCTGTGGAAATATACTGCATTTTTAATTGCATCACATTTCTTTAAGTAAGACAATGTAACATTGTTTAACACAGCCTCAGTTGGTCTAACACCAGTTCTTGTTTCGATGTCTTCCAACCATTCGTTAATATCGCTAACAGGGTCAGCATTTGCAAAGTTGTCCCATTTTACATTTGGTGTAACTTTGTTTGCATTTGGCACTTGATAGTCATAACCATAGTTTTGTCCATTAGAACTAATAGACACAGCACCTGTTGTAAGTGCTTGCATACGCATAATTTCAAGAGTAAGTAAAGCATCTTCTACAAGAGCCAACTTATCATTGAAAATGTCGTTGATTACGATATTAACAGCATCTTGGTTTTGTGCATTACCAAGTAAGATATTAAGTTCTTGTCTTTGTTTTTCATCGATGTTTTTGCTATTTTTGAAGAATGGCATATCAGTAGACATTTTAGTGATAGTGCCTCTATTCAATGGAATAACTTTTGCATCGAATGCAGACAATGATAATTTAACTGGTGCTTTTCTAGCGCCTTTAATATAATTTAGGTCAAGTCCTAATTTTTTCTTAGAAGGGAATTTGCTTTCGCCAAAGTAAGGTGCTCTTTGGTTAGCCATCACTTTCCAATATGTTGATAAAGACTTGGCTGTAACTAATTCTGCGATTGATTTAGGCATTATTTATTTTCCCCCTTTTGTAAGATTATTTTTGTTAATGCATTCTTAGCAGCATCAACGATTACAACATCTAATTTAGCAGTGTCTACAACACCAGCAACAATTAGAGTAGCATTTGCATTACCTTCAGTAACATCTACATCGTGTAAAAGCAAACCTTGTGCATTAGCACCATTATCGGCAGTATTGCAAGTTGTTAACACAGTTTGTCTTTCAATAAGAACATCAACTGTGCCACCAACAGGAGTACCAGCCTTAACAATTTTTCTGCCTTCGCTATTAGCCTCAACGCCAGTATTACCAACGATACAGCCAACAGTGTGTGCAAGTTCTGGTGCTATTAAGATGTTTTTATCAGCACCATAAGTTGTTGATTTCATAGCATTTCTCCTTATTTAAAATTTTGTTTTTTATATTTGGGGCTAATCATCATCCCTTAAACCCGAATAAGCCCCTTTTGCAGCATTTATGCTTTTATTATCGGTTAGGTTAGATTGTGCGAGTTGTTTAACAAATGCAACTTCCTCATCGTCCTCGTCCGGTGGTGTGTCCTTTCCTTGTGGAGGTGGTGGGGTTTGTTTCTTTGTCATTTCTGCTTTTGCTGACTTAACAGCATCTTCAGTTCTCGCTTTCATAATGTCGGCATATATAGCAGCGACATTTTCGCCTTTGTTTTGTGCATCGATAATCTTTGCACATTCATCGGCTGAGAAACCACTTGCCATAATCTTTTCTTTGAGTTCAAATTGTTCGATTTGTTTAGCAAGTTTTTGGTTGCTCTCTTCAAGCGATTTGTAAGCCAAATCTCTTTTTTGAGCATCTGTAAGGTTTGCATTTTCCTTTTCTTGGTATTCTGCAATAGCCTTTTTAAGATTTGCGATTTCACTTTCTCTTGCATCGAATTTGCCTTTTGCAACATATTCGCCACTAGATAAGTCTGCCAAGTTCAATTCGTTTAAAAGCGCTAACAATTCAGTATCACTTAAACCGTCTTTGTACTTATCGCCAAGCAATTTTTTGTAATCTAACATTACTGTCTCCTTATCACACTAACTTTAATTTATAAACGCCCGGTCAGTTCCGTGCTTTGTGCGACTGACTTTTTTAAATCTCGCTCAGTAACGAGAAATTTTTGCTTTTAGAGTGTGTGCTCACTTTTATAATCACTCTTGCGAGGAATTACCTTGTTTGTCTTTGGTAGGGACATCTTTGTCCTTACCATCGTTTTTGGTATCGACATTATTGTCGCCACCAGTGTCGCCGACTTTTTTGTCGGTAACATCGGTTTCGATGCTCTTTTGCTTTGCTAATTTTTCTTTTGCCTCTTTATCTTCTTTGTCCCATTTTTGAGAAACAGCACAAATATCACTAAACAAGCCAGAAACTTTAAGTATTTCTTCCTTAGGCATATTGACACCATAAAGAGTAGAAATTGCTTGTGCCTTAGTAAGCAAGTTGTCGCTTTGATTGATATGATACTTAATGTCGATTTGACTTGCAGTAATATTTTTCACAGGGCAACCTGGAACATCTTTACATATTTGCAATGCAAGTTTAAGCACTGCATAATCGCCTTTAAGTAGTGTTGTTATATCGTTTTTAATAACGGTATAAGCATTATTCCAACCGCCACCAAGTAATCTTGCTTGTCCAGTATCGCCACCACTTGTAACTTGTCCACTAGCCAAAGGAACACCAGCAATATCGTATGCCTGTGTAAGCCTTTCCTCATAAAATGAGTTCAATCCAGCAAAGTCGATTTTGATTGTTACGGTCTCTAACTTAGCCTCCGAGTTGTTTTTATTCTCTGGGTTATCGTTCAATATTAGAGCACCTTTTGCGTTCATCGCATCGATTGTCTTTTGGTCGATGTCGGTGTTTTTAAATACCATTATGATATTCGCACCATCGACAACCATATCAAGCACATTCGATACTAGGGTGTTTAAGCAGTTGAATAGGTCTCGGTTTAGTTCGACAATTCCTAGACGTGCATTATTGATTGAATGTTCAACCATTGGCATACTATGGAATGCCTTAGCCATTTCAAATGTGAGATTATCGAAACCATTAAAGTTGCTAGAACACTTTGCTATAAAGCGAGCATATCTAGTTTCAATGTAGATTTTGTAATCATAGCCACTAAAACTAGGCGTAGCATTTTCTCTCTCGGTCTCTACCAGTGAAACACAGAATAGAGGCTCATTTCCTCGAATTGACGAATAAACCACAAAGTTGTCTCTTGGGTCTAAGTCGTTAAACTCGAATGGTGCTTCAGTTTCAATATCAAAACCCTCGCTCTTGGTTAGGTATCTATAATATTCAAGTTTGTTTTTAACATCTTTCTTAATAATGTCAGTTCGATGGCATTGATAAGAACAACCAATGCCCGTTTGGTAGATCCATTCCTTAATGTTTTTGTCTTTTGCATAAAAGTCAATATCGGTAAAGTATCTATCAAGGAAAATCATATCTTTACAATTACTATCACTTTTGTGTGCATAGTCTCGCTTTTCACTTGTTACGAAAGCAACCTTAAAGTTGGTTTGTCTAAAAGCGTGATTTTCGGAGATGATATTATTATTTTTAGCATCTTTGTTGTAAAGTCGCTTTTTACCATTTATATCTTGTTCGCCGAGTGCAACATTGTGTAGGTAATCAATTTTTCTACGATTTAGTTGATGTTGTTGTAAGACCAATGGCATATATTTTTTCAATATAGATAAGCCATAGTCGGTAACATTAAAGTCGGCATCGCTTTTGGGTACTGTTATTCTTTGAATGCCCCTAAACTTAAAGTTAGGTATCTTAGCCATTGTTCCTCCTCTCAAATTTTTTATAAAAAAAGTACGCAAACACTCTCACTAAAAGTGGGAAGGTATCTGCGTACCTAGTTATGACCCCCATCTTCGTGGGTGGTCTTAGGGGAAAATCAGTCTTCAACGAAATATTTTAAATCTCGTTTACAATTAAAGCATCTTATTTTTTTAACAGGTTTCTTGGTTTGTTGTACCAATTTCAAGTTAAAAACGATTTTTTTATCTATAACCAAATCATCATTCTTTATAAGTTGCGAATGACAAATTGGGCAACATAATTTTTGAGCCACAGTAAATTCTCCTATCTATAATCGCACATATATTAACACCAATTTTCAGTTTTGTCAATTTTATGTGTCAATTCTGGCGAAAATAAAGGACAATATGTCAGTTTACAAATCTAAAAGATAAGCCTTAGCACGACCACCACGATTTCTAATAAATTTCTCTGCATACATAGCGATAGCATCTGGCGCATCATCGTATTTGTTTCGTTCGAGGTAAGAGTAACCAGTAAAATACCTCATAAAGTTTCGCATTTGATGTCCTATACCATACATTCCAAAGACAGGGAAACACATATTGTTACGAATAGATGCCTCATTATCAGCAATCTTGTCTTTTTTAACCTTAGTGGTATAAATCTCGCTGAAAGTACAATTATTATAGCCTCGTTCTTTACACATTTTATCAAGCAAGGTTTTCAAACTTGTATCAGTATTTCTTTCAATATGGAATTGGCAAACATTGTGTTTTATCAATTTTTCGACAATTTCGTTATGCAATTCCTCAATAGGTCTCATTTCAAACAATACATCTTTTAGATAGTGTATGCCATCAATTTTAACACATATAGCCATTGAAACATAGTTTGCACCAGTTCTTGCAGGGTCGAGTACAGCATAAGTGCTTTCCATATCGCCACCCTTCTTGTGGGGAATAGAGGTGTATGTTTGTATATTCTTATAATCGAAAGGGCAACCCTCAATAGGCATTGGCTCTTGCTGGTCCATAGAGTAAAATTCTCTTGGGTCTTCATCTCTTTTCTTTTTAGCACTTTCCTCCGAGTACATTTGAGGGAATGTAATTTTATCGGTTTCATAGTCAAGTTTAGGCACTTGTACGAAAACCGACTTTGTCTTTATATTTGTGTGAGTGTACTTATTGATATTCGACCTAATAGCATTGTCGCCACCATTCATTCTCTTAACAGTACATAAAAAGTCCTCATTGTGATAAGCAGTACCAGAAAAGAACTCTAAGTTTTCAAAGTCGTTATATTTTCTTCGTTCCCATTCACTCTTATACATTTCAACATCTTGTTCGTGTATATGGATCTTGGCTTTATCTTTTGATTTTGTAACGTCATCGTAAAATTTGTATTTATATCTATTACCATCAATAGGTGTCATCTTATTACAAAACAACAAACTTTCGCCCTTATCACTTCCGTGAATTAAGAGACGAGTAGGTTTATCATTACCACCAATTTGGTGTATATCAAACATTTTATCAATATCACAATTAAACTGAGCAAAGTAAGGAAATACTTTTGCATAGGCAGGTTTAAGCATATACTTAATCAATCTATTTGAGTTCGATGCCAAGTTGGCAGGGTTTCCCGTAACTTTAAGAATATCGGCATTTAAGTCGTAGCCAAAAATAAAAGCCATAGTAACAGTATCTTTATAAGATTTGCCATAGCCAGTTGGGGCTTGACTGAATATCTTTTGCCAAGTGAAGTTTAATACTGCTTGGGTAGCATAATACCAATAACCACCAAAACAATTAAGTGTCATATTGAAAATTCTTTTGTTGGGCTCTAAGTCCCATTCCATATAAAGAGCAAAGTGTTGCATAGACCTACAAGCAGCAAGGGCATAGAAATTATCATAAAGCATACTATATTCAAACATAACCTTATCATCTTTAACTCTTGCTTTTTCAAGTTGCTCGATTTTCTTTTTTAGAATGGTAATCATTCCAAGATAGGTCTTGTTTGTTTCGGCATCTTTGTGCCCTATAACATAATCGCCAAGCAGTTGTCTAATTTGCTTTTCCTTAGCATCGGTTTTATTTTGCGACAAAAAACGATGTATTTGGTGGTAAAGCATCTTGTAAAACTCGCCAAATACTTTTAAGCATAATTCATCGTTTGCCCATAATTCTTTGCTTTTACATACCTTGTTGACCGATTTGTAAATCTCAGTAATTGCAACACTAAAATCGCTTAAAGGGTAATTTGTCATTATTATTTCCTCTTTTCTTTAAGTTTCTTTGTGCTAGCACTTTCGATAAGACCTTTAATGTTGTTTACGACATCAAGGGCTTGTGCTGGTGTATATTCAACCTCTTGCTTGGTTGTAATAGTAGCACTAAAATCATTTTGCACGGTTTCTTGTCCATACTCTTTGGTGGCGGCAAAGGTAAGAGACGACTTCTCATTTGCATTGCCTTGTAACGAACTATCAAACAAACTATGCACAAAGTCGCCATTGATAGCATCAAACCATCGTCTAACCTCAGCATCTTCGTGTTTTTCTAACTTATTGAATATCTTTACAGTAATACCCATATAGGCACAGAAAAGGGGTTTTGTTGGGGTTATTTCGATGTCGACACTAATTGTATTAACCAAGTCCATAAAGTGTAGGTAATAGTCCTTTAAGTCCTCAGCATCGAGTTCTTGCAAATCTTCCTCAGTCATTAAGCCATAACCTCTAAACAATTCGAGCAACTTATTATTGATAACTGCACCAAACTTTAATTGGAATGGCTTTTTAAGATACATATTTTGTTGTTTCTTTTCTAGTTGATTTGTAAGAGTTGGCTGAAGGTTGTTTAAGATTTCAAGGTTTCTATCTTTAAGAGTAAAGACAGTGCCATCAGCACTAATTGTTATTCGATTGCTCATCTTTTTCCTCCTGCTCAATAAGGTTAAACATTATTCTTAATGCATCTTCAAAGTATATTTCGGCTTTCAAGCCATAGTCTTTGTTTGCCACATCATTAAAGATAACAAATACTCCATTTTTGCACTTGCGATTGGTATTGCACCCAAAAACAACTGCTTTAAGTGCTAAAAGTTCAGTTTTAGTTAATTTCTTGCTCATCTGGTAACTCCTTTTCTAAATTGTGAGTTTGGGCGATGTTAAGGCTCAAACTTGGGTTTTCTTTATAAAGTTTCTGTATCCAATACTTTTCTCGTTCGAGTAAATTTTCACTTTTTGGCACTAATTCGATTGTTTCAAACTTATAGTCCAAAATGTCTTTTATTTTAAATCTATCGGTCTTTAAGTGTTGACCCCATCTAAACACAGGTGCATAGATGGTTTGTCCAACATAAAACTCGCCGGTTGATTTCTTTGTGATTTTATATATGTAGCCAGCCAAGTTGTGATTTGTGAAATCGTCTCGGCAAACAAAAGCATTAAGGTGTATGTCCTCGCTTTGCATCTTAGATTGTTCAATATCGATATAGCGATACATACATCGTCCACAACAAAATTTCTTATTTAGATACTCATTGGTTTGGTTTCCAAGTTTCTCTCTAATTTCATAAGGCGAAAGTGTTACAGCGTTATCTACAAACGATTTAACCTTTTTATGGCAGAAATCACATTCATACTCATAAACATTAAAATATTTTTCAGTATTCCAACAATGTTCGCCAATAATAATGCAATAGTAGGTGTTAGGTGGAAATTTCTTAGAGTTTGCAAACTTTGTATCTGGTCCGTAAACATCTCTTATATGGGCTTTAAATTCATCTCTTGTTTCGCATAAATAACAGTCCATTGTTATTTCTTCATTTCTAGCGAAAGAGTAAGAGTAGCCGAGCCCAAAATCGTCATTTTCGCATTCTTTTTGTTGCTCAGTTCTTTCCTCATCGCTTAATGTTCGATAAATTCTATATAAAATCTCTAACATTGATTATTTACCCCTCCTATAATCAGCAATGTTTATTATTCGACATTTTTTATTAAAAGCCGACAAATCTATTTTGTTGAAATTGGCGCGAGAATTATATAATTCGGCTAGTTTTGTAAGTGCCTCGAAAATTCCCTTATTCATTTCGTTTTCCTTGTCAACAAGACCATTTCTAAATGGGTCAAGGTTTCTATCGCACCACATTCTAATATCTATTAGTAGATGTGCCATTCCTTGATTTTCTTGTTGTAGTCTTTCAACTTGCTCTTGCAATTCTTGTTTAGTCATTACACACCTCAGCCTTTATGCATACAACCTTGCAATCACTTGGGCAATAACAACAAGCCAATTCATAATCTTTAAAAGACCTAGCATTCAAAAGGCTATTAGTCCAAGATGCCTTTGATGGTTTTGGTAGGTTATAATCATAACTAGAAAATTTGCTTAAAAATTTACCATCGTTATTTCTTTGAATTACCCAAAACTTTTCAATCTCAATGTCTCTCACTATTGAATGCTCCTTTTATTGATTTTTAAATATGCCACTTGCGATAATTCGCTCAACAACTCGTTTCATCATAATAGGTGGTACACTCATACCACAAATATAGCCAATGTTTGCGTATGTGTTGGGCGAGAAGTCAAAATCGCTAGGGAATGTTTGACTATTTCTCACGGTTTCCTTGCTGACATAGGCAAGTTCTTTTAAATCGATAATATCTGGTTTAGACCTTTGAGTTGGCATAACCTCGTGGTCTCTAATGTATTTTGTTTGGAATGCACTTCGCTTTTCGCCAAGCCTTACACGAGTTTCAGCAATGTCGTGTTCATCATCTTTTGCTTGTGCTGCTAGTTCGTAAAAGTGGGTGTCTTTGCCAAGAGGTTTTAAAGCACCCTCTTTAATCATTCCATAAGTAATTGGCTCATAATTGAAGACCATATCGATTTTGTTTAGGTCGAAATCTAAGCGAGTAGCGACAAAGAATACTCGATGTCTCTTTTGTGGTACACCCATTTTTTCGCCCTTCAGCAACCAATGTTGCACTTTATAACCAATCTTATTAAATCTTGTATAAACACCTTGTACATATTTCCAGGCATTTCCTTTAATCAAACCCTCGACATTTTCCATTACGACAACTTTTGGTCGTAATTTGTTTACGGTTTCTATAAACACAAACATTAAGTCGTCAAGTGTTTGCATTTTTTGACCCTCTCTAAAAACCTTTTCAACACCCCAAGCATCTTCTCTTTGCCCAGCCATCGAAAAGGTAGAGCAAGGTGGCGATCCATCAAGTATGTCAAGGTTATATAATTCTTGTGGTAGGTCATCTTTTTTATTAAAGTCTCGTATGTCCATAAGGAAATTGTATTTGGGGTTATGATTTATCTTGTAAATTTCATTCATCTTAGGGTCAATTTCACAACAACCCAAGACATTGCAGCCTGCTAGTTTGTAACCCATCGAAGACCCCCCCCCACAAGCGAAACACGAAAATACAGTTAAGCCATTCTTTTCGGTTGGGTAGCCATCTTTCATAGACCATTTCCAGTCGGTACTTGTTTGCGACTTGCAATTTTCATACTCATCGCCGAGACAATCGAATAATGATATTTGTTTTGTCATCGTTTATTTTCCTTTATATGCTCTATTTGTCAGTTTTTAGTAAATCAAAAATGCTCACTTGGGACATTTCTTTGTCTAACCATTTAGAGCCTTTTTCGTAATAATCTTTGTTAATCTCGCAAGCGATAAAGTTTCGTTGCATCTTGTGGCAACACACAGGAACAACACAACTACCTGCAAATGGGTCGAATATCAAGTCGCCCTCTTTGGTATAAAAGTTTAAAATCGCTTTAAACAACTGACTTGGTTTTTGTGTTGGGTGGAAACGAACATCTTTGTGCATCATATCGCCTTGCAGCATTCCATTGTAAAGGTAGTGGAATACACGTGCAACACCTTTACTACACCAAGCCAACTCGCAATCGGCGAAATCATTTCTCATACCATCATCGCATCTTTTGTCCCAAACTAGCCAAGAGCCAGTAGGTGGTAGGTAGTCAGTATAGTAATTGCCTCCAAATATGATTTGATTTTTTGAAACTTGGAACATTAGGTCAAAATATTCTTTTGTGAGCCTTTGCTTGTCCCAATCGCCAGTGTTACTATAATCTCTACGATTGGCGGCGGCTCTACCAACTCTTTTGACACCATTGGTGTAAGCCATTGAGCCAACACCTATTCCATACGGTGGGTCGGCAATAAGCCAGTCGACTTTTACCCCCCCCCGTACCATTTTTCGCATTAGTTCGAGAGCATCACAATTATAGACCTTATTGATTTCTATAACTTCGTTTTCCATAAATTATTTCCTACCCACAACTTTATTGTAAAGTTCATCGACAGCAACCTTTAATACAATGTTTTGTTTCCATTGCATTTTTTCGGCAATAGCCAAGATTTGCGACTTTGTCTGGGTAGCGACTTTTATAGATTTACTTTCATTCTTAGTAGTATCTACTGCCTTTTTCATAAATTCTCCTTTAATTTTTCTAAAATATTATCAATGTGTATAGGTTTAAACCCATTAACATCAGCGCCAACATTATAACTATTCTTTGGCAATTCCATTGGGCAATGGTGCACATCGTCTATCTTGTTGCTATGCAAGTGTCCGTAAATGTTAATCATCTTATTGTCGTTAGATGCAAATGGGTAATGGCACATAACAAACTTTTTGCCCTTGTAGTCAATTTCTTTGTAATTGCAAATTTCCAAGAATAATGATTTGTCGAATTTTTTACTTTTTACAAATTGGTCGTGGTTTCCTAAAACTAAAACCTTTTTGCCATTAAGAACAGGTAATAATTGGTTAGTAAACTCAACATTTCCAAAACTTAAATCGCCGACAATATAAACCAAATCATCTTTACCAACAGTTTCATTCCATAATCTAATCATTTCACAATTCATATTGTAAACATCAGTAAATGGTCTATTTTCGTATTCAATAATGTTTTCGTGCATAAAGTGGTTGTCGCTTATAAAGAATATGTTATTTGGCTTAAAGGTATCGATTTCGATGCGTTTAGGTGTAAGTTCTTCAGCAAAGTATTGATTTAAAAGTGAATACTTAACATCGTCTAGCACTTTGACGGCGAACTCATCAATTTTATTGTTTTCGCTTTGGTTTAGTTTTGAGACTTCGTAAACCGACTTGTTTATTGAGTTTGCCAACCATTCGGCTTGGTCGAGAGGCAGAACACCTTTCTTAATACCAATTAGATAATCTCTATCATCAGCAATTAAGCATTCACTATATGGTTTACCAGCAACATATTTGTTTATAAAGTCAAACATTCTAACGATATGATGTAATTGCTTAGGATCGTAACCATACTTTTCGATTTTATCGACTATTGTTGGGTAAGGGTGTTTAAGAGCAACAAGTTTTTGTTGGCTCATACCAGATTGACAATTTAGCCCCTTGTTTATATCGAGCCTTGCTATTCGCTCATTGTGGTCGAATAGTGGTTGAATTAGGTGTTTATATTTAGGGTTAATGATTTTATACTTTGTAAATAAGATTTCCAGGAAATTGATATTTTGTTTCTTAAAAGTATCTAACATAACTCTAACATCTTTAACATCGATATGCTCG
>CATZIR010000004.1 GCA_958420145.1 uncultured Eubacteriales bacterium
CAAATTTTTTAATTTAGCACCTAGTTTTGCACAGGCTAGCGATACACCTAGTATTGCGTTAGCACCTAGTTTTGACTTGTTTGGAGTGCCGTCTAGGTCTATCATAATTTGGTCGATTTGTTTTTGGTCAAAAACATTTTTACCTATTAGTTCTTTGCTGATGATTGCATTAACATTTTCAACTGCTTTTAGAACAGACTTGCCACCATACAATGACTTGTTATTGTCTCTAAGTTCTACGGCCTCAAAAGCCCCAGTCGAAGCGCCGGAAGGCACTTGCGCTCTAGCCATAATATTATTTGAATAGACATCTACTTCGACGGTGGGATTTCCACGACTATCGAGAATTTGTCTTGCGTGAATTTTTGTGATTAAGTTTTCCATATAAACCCCCTAACAAACTTATTTTATCAAAAATGACACATTTTAGCAATTAATGAGCATATAATTACTTTGTTGTGTAAAAATTTTTTAACTTTTTTTTAAAAAACACTTTACAACACAAAAAAACTGTGCTAATATTACTGCTCTCGAAATTCGAGAAGACTAATAAGGAGGTAACATCATGGGAGATGAAAGCACATATGCTTTTGATTTGTATGTTCAAAATATGATTAATGAAATGAATGAACAAAATCAAGAAGATGATGAAGATGAAGAATAAAAACATTGGTTAACTAATTTTAATCAATGTTTTTTTATTATATATTTTGACAATTTTTTACAATGATTGACAAATATTCTTCCTTTTGATATGATATTTATCATATAAAAGGAAATGTTATGAATAAGAGTTTTTGTAAAAAGAATTGGTTATATATTTTGTGCGCTTTGATTTGTGTTGTGTCTGGCTCTATTTTTGCTTTCTTGTCACAAAAAAATACTGTGTATGCACAAGAAAGTTATTATGCTGATTCGATTGGTGATGAAAACGAAACGGTTGATAACCTAGAAATATTACCACAAAACTATGACGCTACAGCATCATCTAGCGATAGTTACTTTTGTTTGACAGATACAAATATGTTCTTTATAGAAAATCAAATGACTTTTGGAACTTGCTGGATATACTCAGGAATGAAAACGCTTGAAAGTTACCTTCAAAAAACAACTGGCATTTTGTATGACTTTTCGGAAAGTTGGATATCGGTTTGTGCAAAGGTAGAAAATAGCTCTTCGGTTTTGGGAGATGGTGGCAATTTTAATACTTTTTACAATTTGATTTCCAAATATGGAATTTTGTTTGAAGAAGAATTTCCTTATGAATGGGAGTACAATTTGGATGGTTCAAATTACCTAGAAATTTACAACAACTATAAAAATCTCACTCATAAAGAGTTTGTTGCCAACCTAAGTTCTCGATGGTTTTTAACAGAAAGTACTAATGCTGTTAAGCAATATTTAGTTAACTATGGCGCAATGTCTATTTCGTATAATGCAAATAAATCAGTTAAAGTTGCTGGAAAGAAGTATTCATATTTTGGAACAAGTGCGTTATCATCAAACCACTCAATAACGCTAATTGGTTGGGACGACAGTGTATCATTTACAGATAGTGAGGGCAATAATCATACTGAGGGGGCGTATATATGCCTCAATAGTTCGGGAACAACTGCTGGAAATGACGAAATTGTATATATTGCATATAATTCATCTATGATTAATGGAACAATTTTTGGGTTCAAACAAAAATCTGTAAATAATTTTACATTCAATATTTCTTCGTCTAATTCTAGTATTGATAACTATGAAATAGGCAAGTATGACTACGATAAGACATATTTAGATAGTGGTGTATATCAAGATAAAAGTATATTCTTTTATGGCGATATTATAGATGTTGACTTTTCTTATAAGTTTAACAATGATAAAAGTGATGGATTAGTTAAAGCCAAGATTAGTAAAGACGGACAAGACGTTACAAATTTGTTTTCTAGACATTTTGTTAATAAAAATGAAAAGAGATATACAATAGAAACAAATAAACCAATAGATAGCGGAAGATATTTTATCGAATTTGGCGTTGATTATGATTTTGATAATGTGGCTGATGAAAATTATATAACTACGATAACGGTGTTATCTGGTGCTGAAATGTGCTTTGTAAACCCATCTGCAGATACAGCGGAATTATACACATGGCAAAGTTTTAACAAAATAAATTCAGTTGAAAATCCTAACTATGTTTATGGCTACACTTTTGAAAGTGCAATAATAGCAGAGTTTGAAGTGTCCAATTACTCATTTATCGAAAGTGTGGAAATATTAGATAGATCTAGTATGTTTATTCATAGTTCTACTTCACTAGTTTTGGCTAGTTCAAATTCTTATTCAAAAAATAGAGTATATCTTCAAGCAAGTTTGGGTAGTGAAAGAAAATCATATGAAAATATTGTAAACTTTAAGACAACAAAGGGACATAAGGTTCAATTCAACATTGTTACATACGCACTAGAAGAAAACCAAGATTTTAAAACATTCGTGTTCTATAATAACAATGGCGGTCTTGATAATGACAGTCTAGTTAGTTGGATTGCGACTGGTAAAAACTACAATATTACTCTTGGTGAGCCAACAAATTCTTTAGGTGGTTTATACGATTTTGCTGGTTGGTATGCAGATAGAGCGCTAACACAGAAGATTAATAACTTAAATTCAAAAGTTAAAACTAGAGACCTATCTAACTATGCCGAAGAAGGCTACAAAAACAATAGCAGGTATGTTAGAAAATATATTTATGTCTATGCAAACTGGGAAAGAGTACCTTTTTATATGGAAGGTGCGAATCTTGGCGAAAAACAGTATGGTGATAATGTTAGATTTGAATTAAATCTGGCACATAATGGATCTGATAACTATAGGTATTTTGTGGATGACTCAACTTTGCCAAATGGGACAAGACTAATAAACGAAAACAATAAATACTATATTGTTGGTGATTTGATTGGCCGTGGCGATTTCTCGTTTGACTTTGTTTGCTACGACATAGATAATGACACTCAAATTAGTGCTACATATACTCTAACGGTTAAGAAAAGAGAAATTACTATTCTAATAGGTGACAAGTCTTCTGTATTTGGAGAACCGCTAGAAAGTTTTGAATATTCTTTATATAGTGGAACAATTTATGGCGATGATAATCTTAACATAAATTTGACAAGTTCTGTGGCAGATGATAGTCCTATCGGTTCTTATAGAATTTATGGCACTTATAACAACGAAAACTACGATGTAACATTTATTAATGGAACATACAAAATCACTAATAAAAGAATTGCATACTCTCTAAATAGTTATGGAGGCGTTTATGATGGACAAGAACATACGGTAGAACTTGATGTATCACAAAATTTAGATATAATTAAAGTAGAATATAGTTTGGATGGCATTGCCTATTCTACTGAGCCAGTTATGGAGAAAAACTACACTGAAGGTGAAAAAATAGTGTACATAAAACTTTCTGGTGAAAATTACGAAACTGAATACTTAAAGTCACATATTAAAATAACAAAGAAAAAAGTCACAATAGTATGGAACAATACTGAATTTATATACAATGCAAGCGAGCAAAGCCCAACGGCTACCGCTGATGGTTTAGTTGATGGAGATGGCACACAACTGATAGTTACAGGCAAGGCTACAAATGCTGGAAGTTATGTTGCGAGTGCGAAAATTAACAGTGATAACTATCAATTAGCAAACAGTACAATTTCGTTTGTAATTAAAAAAGCAACTCCTAATGTTGAATTTTCAAGTGATGATTTAGCACTTGACAGTCAAAACGTAAAAATAGGAGATGAAGTAGGCAATATTTCTTTGCCAGCCGGTTATGAATGGGTTGATCCTACTCAAAAACTCAAAGAAGGTGCGAATGTCTATTATGTTAGGTATGTTCCTAGCGATTTAGATAATTATGAAATTGTTGACAATATGTCTGTTACAATCTCAATGCAAGAAAAAGGAATTAAAACAGAAGTCATAAAATATGCTGTTGTGGCACTTTGTGGCGGAATAATTTTGGTTATATTAATTTCAATCATCACTACAATTTCTAGAAAAGCATACGAAAGAAGTTGTCTTGATGATCACGAAGAAAAAGGTAAAAAAGAAAAGTTTGATAAAGACGACCAAATTACAATTTACTTTGTAACGAATAGTCCTATTTCGCTAGAACCTATTAGGTCGCTAAAACGAATTAGCATTGACTTGCCAAAACTAGAGAGAAGCTACTACGAGTTTTCAGGTTGGTATACAGACAGATTGTTTATTAATCCATACAAAAATAACGGTACAGAAAAAACAGTAACTTTGTATGCTAAATGGCTACCTAAAATGTACAAATAAAAAAGAACTTGCTTGAAAAAGCAAGTTTTTATTTGATAATAATAGTTTAAAAAAGATTTAATTTGTGATATACTTTGTGCTATGGAAATAGTAAAGCCCTCAAATTTACCAACTAAATTAGAACTAAGTAGCGACTTGCAACAAATTTTAGACTACGCAAGGGAAAAATTTATTCCAGTGGCATTAGACGATACGATTATTTTTCTTAGAGAACTAATAAGTCAAAATAGGCCTAGTCAAATTCTTGAAATTGGCACAGCAATTGGCTACTCTGGAATTAATATGCTACAAAGTTATGATAAAAGCCATCTAACTACGATAGAATATAACCTAAATAGATTTTACGAAGCACAGCAAAACTTTAAGAAGTTTGGACTAAATAGTAGAGTAACTCAAATTTTGGGTGATGCCGAAAAAGAGATTGAGATTTTAAAAGACCAGAAAAAGAAATTTGACTTTATATTTTTAGACGGACCAAAAGGGCAGTATTTAGCGTACTTGCCAACTCTTGTAGAACTGCTTAGTGACGACGGCATTTTGGTGTCGGACGATGTGCTATTTATGGGACTTGTGCAAGGCGAAGAAAAGGTAAAGCATAAGCATAGAACGATGATTTTAAGACTTAGAAAGTATTTAGAAGAGATAAATAAAAACTGCTTACAATCGACAATATATGATGTGGGTGAAGGTATGGCTGTAACGAGAAAAATTAAGGAGTAAAAAATGAATAATATAGAAATTTTAGCACCAGCAGGAAATATGGAAAAACTAAAAACTGCATTTTATTTTGGTGCAGATGCTTGCTATTTTGCTGGCAAGAAATATGGACTTAGAGCATTCGCTGACAACTTTGAAAAAGATGAGATGAAACAGGCAGTTGACTATGCTCACTCGCTAAACAAAAAGGTGTATGTAACTCTAAACATTTTGGCACACAACACTGACTTTGAAGGTATGAAAGATTACATTTTGTATCTCGACAAAATTGGAGTAGATGCAGTAATCGTTGCTGATGTTGGAATAATTCAACTGATTAGGCAAGTTGCACCAAATCTTGATGTCCACGTTAGCACGCAAGCAAACATAACAAACAAATATTCTGCTCAATTTTTTGTTAATATGGGAGTAAAGAGACTGGTTCTAGCAAGAGAACTATCTTTTGAAGAAATCAAAGAAATTAGAGATAGTATTCCAAAAGGCATAGAAATTGAAACTTTTGTTCATGGAGCAATGTGTATTAGTTATTCGGGTAGATGTTTGCTTTCTAACTACCTAACAGGCAGAGATTCTAACCGTGGTGCTTGCGTCCAAGCGTGCAGATGGTGTTACACAATTAGACCAGAAAACAAGACAGAAGATTACCCAGTTATGGAAGATGAGCGTGGCACATATATTCTAAACAGCAAAGATTTGTGTATGATTGAATATCTAAACAAATTGATTGACGCAGGAATTACAAGTTTCAAAATCGAAGGCAGAATGAAATCGCCTTACTATGTTGCAACAGTTGTTAATGCATACCGTAGAGCATTAGACATTGCATTAAAAGACAAAGATAACTACCACTGTCCACAAGAACTTGTTGATGAACTAAAAAAGACCAGTCACAGAAAATTTACAACAGGTTTTTACTTGCACGCAGATAACAAAGAAAATTTGGAAAGCAGTAGAACGGTGCAATCTCACGATTTTGTTGCGATAGTAACAAAAGTTGGCAATGGCGTGGTGGAAATTGAACAGCGTAACAGATTTGAAAACACAGACGAACTAGAAATTTTGTCACCAAACGACTATTTTAATCAAAAGATTGTTTTAAGTGACCTTTGTGAAGAAAACGGCGAGCCAGTAGTTATTGCAAACAAAGTTCAACAAAAACTATACTTTAAGTCAAGCATTCCATTCCACGTAGGTGACATTTTAAGAAAAAAATTGTAATTAAAGTAGGAACTTTATATGAAATATAAAAACATAGAATTTGAAGCCATTGTTGCAACCCCAGTGTTGCAACCCCAGGTGTTGGGAAATCTTACTTGTGCGATAACTATCCAGATAAGTTTGTTGATGTTGACGAAATGAGATTAAATATAAAATATTTTGTTCCAGAAGATATCACAAGGCTAGAACTAGAACAAACAAAGGGAGATAGACATTTTCCAAGAAGATATAAGGGCGAAGAATACTTAAACGAACTTCACAAAGAAATGTTGAAAGAATATTCAAACGGAAAAATTTTGATTTGTTCTCCACACCCAGTAATTATAGATTTTTTGGTGAAGTCTAATATAAAATTTTGTTTTGTATTTCAATCAAGAGATGCTGAAGAAGACTTGATAAAACGAATGGAACTGCGTGGAAATAGTCCAAAGTTTATAAAAGAAAACTGCGAGATGTTTGAAAGATATTACGAACAAAATATAAACGAAAACAAATCTAGCGTAAAATATGAATTTTCTAAAGGCGAGTATTTGGAAAACATTATAAGAGAAAAATTTGGACTAGAATTTTAATATTAAGAAACTTTCATGCAAGTGAAAGTTTTTTATTTGGGGCTTAATAATCTAAGATAAATTAGCGAAAAAGAGAATTGTATTTAATTTGCTAGAATACAGCGAACTATTACTAAATATTCTAAAATACCATGAAAATTTATAAAAAATTGCGATTTTTTGGTTAATAAAAACAGAAATTGGTGCTTACATTATGTTTTTAATCTATTGTACGTGGTAGTTTTAGTATAAAGCGTAGTTTTGTGATATAATTGTTGTCCAAAGCCGTTTCAGGGCGTATAGGTGGCATTTTAGCCTTTATTTTCATAAAAAAGGTTAAAATGCTTTTCTTTTATGCGCGTGCGTGCTATAATAAAGTATCTAAAAATAAAATAGGTATATTATGCCTACTATTAGGAGTTACAAATGGCAGAAGAAGTAAAGCAAGAACAAAAAATTGTTCAAACTAGCGAAAATCTAGAAGCAAAAGACTACGAGAGCGAAAAAAGTAAACACACTGAGCAACTCGTAAAATCTCAACACTACAACGAAGGCGATATTCAAGTTTTGGAAGGTCTTGACCCAGTTAGAAAAAGACCAGGTATGTATATCGGCTCAACTGATGAAAGAGGACTTCATCACCTAATTACAGAAGTTGTAGATAACTCAATCGACGAAGCATTGGCTGGCTACTGCACAGACATTGAAGTTATTTTTTTGGCAGATGGCTCTTGCAGAGTTATTGATAATGGTCGTGGTATTCCAACAGGTATTCACCCAACAGAGCATAAGAGTGCAGTAGAAGTAGTTTTGACCAAATTGCATGCAGGTGGTAAGTTTGGTGGCGAAGGCTATAAAATTTCTGGTGGATTGCACGGCGTTGGTCTATCATGCGTTAACGCACTGTCTAGTTGGCTAACAGTCGATGTTTACCAAAACGGCAACCACTACTACCAATTATACAAGCGTGGCGTTCCACAAAAACCATTAGAAATTGTTGGCAAGACTGACCACACAGGAACAACTGTTACATTTATGCCAGATTCAGAAATATTTGAAACAACTCACTTTAACTACGATACTGTAAAGGCTCGTTTTAGAGAGATTGCATTCTTGAATCGTGGAATCAAAATTAGCATAACCGATGAGCGTGGTGAGGAAAAGAAACACGAATCTTTCCACTTTAAGGGTGGTATTGTTGAGTTTGTTGACTTCTTGAACCTAAACAAACAAACATTGTTTGAAAAACCAATCTATGTTAATGTCGTTAATCCAAAAAACGAAGTAGAAATTGCACTTCAATACAACGACACATACAGTGAAACAGTATATTCTTATGCTAACAACATCAACACCGAAGAAGGCGGAACTCACTTAGTTGGATTTAGAAATAGTTTAACAAAAATTATCAACGACTATGGTCACAAGTTTGGTTTGTTAAAAGAAAATGAAAAACTTTCTGGCGACGATGTTAGAGAAGGCTTGACAGCAATCATTAGCGTTAAACTAACCGACCCACAATTTGAAGGTCAAACAAAAACAAAACTAGGCAATAGCGAAATGCGTGGGCTTGTAGAAAAGGCTATGCAACAAGGTTTTGGCTCATACCTAGAAGAAAACCCAAAAGACGGAAAAGAATTAATCTTTAGAAGCATCACTGCTCAAAGAGCAAGAGAAGCAGCAAGACTAGCAAGAGAAACAGCAAGAAGAAAAGGCGCACTCGAAACAACAACACTTCCGGGCAAACTTGCTGATTGTAGCGAACAAAACCCAGCGCTATGCGAAATTTATCTTGTCGAAGGTGATTCTGCTGGTGGTAGTGCAAAAACTGGCAGAGATAGAAGATTTCAGGCTATTTTGCCACTTCGCGGTAAAATCTTGAACGTAGAGAAAGCAAGACTTGCAAGAATTTTAGGAAATGACGAAATTAAGTCTATGATAACAGCATTCGGATGTGGAATTAGTGAAGACTTTGACGAAAGCAAACTAAGATACGACAAAATTATCATTATGACCGATGCCGATGTCGATGGTGCCCATATTCAAATTTTGATGCTAACATTCTTCTTTAGATTTATGAAAGAATTGATTGAACACGGTCATGTTTATATTGCTCAACCACCACTATACAAAGTTAATCAAGGTCAAGAAGAACATTACTTCTACGACGACGATAGTCTAAATCAGTTCCTATCTACAACAGAAAAGAAAGTAACTGGTCAACAAAGATACAAAGGTCTTGGTGAAATGGACCCAGAACAACTTTGGGAAACAACTATGGACCCACAAAGAAGAACACTTTTGCAAGTTACTATGGAAGACGCTATCGAAGCCGACCAAGTATTTAGCGACCTAATGGGCGATGACCCAGAAGTTAGACGAGCATTTATTGAAGCAAATGCTACATTAGTAAAAGATTTGGATGTTTAGGAGATAAAAAATGGGATTTTTTAATGATTTATTTAGTGGTGTTAAAAAAACAATTAAAAATTTAGATGAGTCACTTGAACGCTTTCAAGACGAGAATGAAGAAAAATATTTTGACAACGTAGACGAAGTTGACGAAGTGGAAAACGACAACGAATCTAATCATGAACCAATAAAACACGAGCCAGAAACTCAAAAGTGCGCAACTTGCGACGCAACATTAAAAACAAATGCTTATTCTAAGATGTTAAAATGTGAGTATTGTGGACAAGAATGTGCTAACCAAAATTTTAGTCGTATATTAAAAGACTATGGTGAAGATTGTGAAATATATCACTACCCAGTTCTTGTTGAAACAAACAACGAAGGTTCAATGGCTTTTGATTCGGATTTGGATATTTGCATTGAAAACTGTAATAGTGAAGATGAAGCTTTGGATCTTATTGCAAAAGAACTTAGCGAAACTTTGCAAGGAATTTTTGAAGAAACAGGTAAATTTGATATTATTACAGAAGAAAAGTTGCTTTCCAAAAGATTTATTCGCAAGTCTATCGAAAAGGGCGGAAGAATTGCCTATGTTGATGTATGTGTAAAAAAAATTATTCCAAACGAAGATAACGAATGGTAATAGGGAGAAAATATGAAAAAAGTAGATTATAGTGAAGAAGTAAACAAGTTACTTGAAGGCACAAAAGTTGTTCCTGTTGATGTTAATCATCAAATGAAAACGAACTTTATTGCCTATGCAATGGCAGTAAATGTTAGCCGTGCTATTCCAGATGTTAGAGACGGTCTAAAACCAGTTCATCGTAGAATTATCTACGGAATGGGCGACGCTGGCTACACCTACGACAAGGCATACAGAAAATGTGCTCGTATCGTCGGTGATGTTATGGGTAAATACCACCCACACGGCGATAGTTCTATCTATGACGCATTAGTTCGTCTTGCACAAGACTTTTCAATCAACTGTCCACTTGTAGATGGCCACGGAAACTTTGGCTCAGTAGACGGCGATTCTGCCGCTGCTATGCGTTACACCGAAGCAAGACTATCTAAAATATCAAGCGAACTTCTTCGTGACATAGACAAAGACACGGTAGATTTTATACCTAACTACGACGGTCTAGAAAAAGAACCAACAGTACTTCCTAGCCGTTTCCCAAACTTGCTTGTTAATGGCAGTGATGGTATCGCAGTAGGTATGGCAACAAACATTCCACCGCACAACCTAAAAGAAGTTATAAATGGTGTTTTAGCACTTGCAGATAACCCAGAAATTGATATTGATGACCTACTAAAAATTATTCCAGCACCAGATTTCCCAACAAAGGGAATTATCATGGGCGGCAGTGGAATACAACAAGCCTACAAGACAGGCAAAGGCAATATCATTGTTCGTGGTAGAGCAGAAATAGAAGAAAGTGATCCAACTGGCAAGGCAAGAATTATCATAACAGAACTTCCATACCAAGTTAATAAGGCAAAACTTATTATGGCAATGGCAGATTTGGTAAAAGAAAAGCGTATTGAAGGCATATCTAACATTCGTGATGAAAGTGATAGAAAGGGTATGAGAATTATCGTCGATATTAAAAAAGACTTTAATCCACAAGTTGTTCTAAACTATCTATACAAACACACAGAACTTCAAATTAGCGACGGAATTATCTTGCTAGCCCTAGTTAATGGCACTCCAAGAATTTTGAACCTAAAACAAATACTTGAAGAATACTTGAAGTATCAACAAGAAATTATCGTTCGTAGAACAAAATTTGACCTTAAAAAGGCAGAAGAAAGAGCACATATCTTGGAAGGCTTGGTCGTAGCACTACACAATGTTGACGATGTTATTCATACAATCAAGAGTTCTAAAGACAAACAAGAAGCATTGGCTAACTTGATGAGCAAATTTGCTCTAACCGAAATTCAAGCAAACGCTATCTTGGATATGAAACTTCAAAGATTAACTAATTTAGAAGTTGAAAAGATAGAAAACGAACTAAAAGACCTAGAGATTATGATTGCTGACTACAAGGACATTTTGGTAAAACCAGAAAGAGTTTTGGCTATTGTTAAAAATGAACTTATTGAAATTCGTGACAAGTATGGTGTTGACCGTAAGAGCGAAATCAGTCTTGATATGAGCGACATTAATATTGCCGACCTTATCGAAAAAGAAGATGTAGTTATTTCTAGAAGTCACTTTGGCTATGTTAAACGCTTACCAATAGATGAATATAGAAGCCAAAATCGTGGTGGTAAAGGCATGGTAGGTATGAAGACAAAGGAAGAAGACTTTGTTGAAGATATCTTGGTTACAAACACCCATGATTCGCTCCTATGCTTTACAACAAAGGGCAAAGTTTACTCAATGATGGGCTATGAAATTCCAGAAGCATCAAAACAAGCAAAAGGCAGAGCAATGGTTAACATTTTGCAACTAGATGATGGCGAAAAGGTTAACGCAATCATTCCAGTGACAGAAAATGAAACAGGCTTTATGCTAATGGCAACCAAGAATGGCTTAATCAAAAAGACAAACCTTAGCGAATTTGAAAATATTAGAAAGACAGGCAAAATTGCAATCAAACTACTTGATGATGACCAATTAATCAGTGTTCAATTTACAAACGGACAAGACGAAGTTGTTGTTGCAACTCACAATGGCAAATGTATTCGCTTTAGCGAAAACGATGTTCGTCCAATGGGTCGTGACACACAAGGTGTTAAGTGTATGGACCTAGCCGATGATGATTACCTAGTTGATATGATTGTTTTAAAACCAGATACAAAACTATTAACAATCAGTGAACTTGGCTTTGGTAAACGCTCTGGTCTTGATGACTACAGATTGCAACTAAGAGCAGGTAAAGGCGTTAAGGCTGGTGTGTTTAACGATAAGACTGGCAAACTAGCAGGTCTAAAACAAGTGACAGATGACAACGATGTTATGCTAATAAGCAATAACGGAACCATCATTCGTATTCACGCTAGTGATGTTAGTGAGTTTGGTCGTGACACTCTTGGTGTTAGAGTAATGCGTATGCAAGACAAAGAAAAGATTGTTGCAGTTGCAATTTCTCCTAGAGAAGACGAAAAAGAAGACGAAGTTTTAGAAGAAATTGAAGAAAATGCTATTCCAAACACAGAAGAAACTTATGCTCAAAACTAGTTTATAAATAAAAACACTCAAAGATAAGACTTTGGGTGTTTTTTGTTGTATTTGCTAAAATAATTAGATATTAAAAAATAACTATATAATTGTTTCACGGGAAACATTAAGTAAAAATAGTTACCAAAATACGCAGTCAACCAACATAAACTATTTGACAAAACATATAGTAAATACTAAAATGAAAATATGGAAAAAATGAATTATGAAGAAGTGTTAAAAAATGCTTGTGAACATGCTGGAATTGAACTAACAGACACAATGCTTGAGCAGTTTGATGAGTATTTTCACTTGCTTGTAGAATGGAATGAAAAGATAAACTTAACGGCTATTACGGAGCAAAAAGATGTTTATTTAAAGCACTTTGCAGATAGTATTTATGGAGCGAAATTTATCAAGCAAAATGCCACTTTATGTGACATAGGAACAGGGGCTGGCTTTCCTGCTTTGGTGCTAAAAATAGTTAGACCAGATATTAAGGTTACACTTGTTGACGCACTAGACAAGAGAATAAAGTTCCTAAATGAAGTTATCGCTAAGTTGGGACTAAAAGATGTTACTGCATTGCACTATCGTGCCGAAGATAAGGCGTTTAAGCAAAAATACTTGAATAGTTTTGATGTTGCTACGGCTAGAGCAGTGGCTCGAATGGCTACTTTAACTGAATATTGTTTGCCTTTTGTAAAGGTTGGTGGTAGGTTTATTGCCTACAAATCAGATAAGATAGACGACGAACTGCAGGAAAGCAAAAAGGCTATTGGTGTGCTTGGTGGAGAGTTGATTTCGTGTGAAAAATACAGTTTGGACCAAGAAACGACAAGATTATTGGTTATTGTTCAAAAGAAGTCATTAACACCTGAAAGGTACCCAAGAGATAAAAATAAACCAAAATTACAGCCTATTTTGTAAAAAATAGGCGAAAAAACAGTAAAAATTATTGTTTTTTTATTACATTGTGATATAATTATAACGAAAGGAAGGTAATGTATGGGAAAAATTATTGCATTTGCCAATCAAAAAGGTGGTGTTGGAAAGACTACCACTTGCGTAAATGTGAGTGCATATCTTGCTGCTATGGGCAAAAAAGTATTGCTTGTTGACCTTGACCCACAGGGTAACGCTAGTAGTAGCGTAGGAATAGACAAGGCAAAAGACTTTAAAAGCATTTACAATATTATGAGTGGCGAAAATTATCCAGAAGAAGTTATTGTAAAGACTAAAATTGACGGCTTTGATGTGTTGCCAAGCAATATAAATCTTGCTGGTGCAGAAATTGAACTTGTTCAAATGGACAATCGTGAGACGGTGCTAAAAAACATTCTAAACAGATTGAGAAACATATACGACTTTATTTGTATCGACTGTGCACCATCGCTAGGATTATTAACTGTTAATGCTTTGGTTGCAAGTGATAGCGTGTTGATTCCAATGCAATGTGGTTTCTTTGAAAGCGAAGGTCTAACTCAACTTATGAATACCATTAAACTAATTAAAAAGCACGGACTAAACGCATCATTGGACATCGAAGGTATTGTTTTGACGATGAAAGATAATCGTTCAAACTTAGTAAATCAAGTGTCGGAAGAGATAAGAACTTTCTTTGGAAATCGTGTATTTAACACCGTTATTCCAAGAAATATTAGACTTGCGGAAGCACCAAGTTATGGTGAACCAATACTTACATATGACCCAAAGAGCAAAGGTGGTTTTGCATATATGCTTTTAGCTGAAGAGCTACTAGAAAGAAACAATATGAGTTATAACAAAATAACTAATTTAAGTAAAAACACAAAGGAGAATAGATAAAATTATGGCAAAAAAAGGTTTAGGAAGAGGCTTAGAATCACTATTTAGTGTATATAGAGACCCAGAAGTAGATACAGAAAATGTAAATGACAAAATAGACGATGTTCCAGAAGTTAAAGTTGTTAAAATGGCATCTGTTGGTGAAAAAATAAACGGTGAAGCGGTTGAACAAATAGAAATTGGAAAGATTGATCCAAATAAGAATCAGCCAAGAAAAGTGTTTGATGAAACTGCACTAAATGAACTTGCTAGCAGTATTAAGATACACGGTATCATTCAACCTATCGTTTTGAATAAAGTGGGCGATAGATATATGATTATTGCTGGTGAAAGAAGATGGCGTGCAGCGCAAATTGCTGGATTAAAGACTGTTCCTGCTATCATAAAAAACTATGATGCAAGACAAATTAAGGAAATCTCTATCATTGAAAACTTACAAAGAGAAGACTTGAACCCTATGGAAGCAGCAAGAGCAATTAAAGAACTAATGGAAGAATATGGTTGGACTCAAGAAGTTGTTGCTGATAGACTAGGTAAGAGTCGTCCAGTGATTGC
>CATZIR010000005.1 GCA_958420145.1 uncultured Eubacteriales bacterium
CAACCTAAATCAACTACTCGAACTTGTTGGTGAACTAAAAATAGACGAGCAAGGTGCGAGATTTTCTAAAAACGGAATAAACTTAGAACTTTCAACCAAAAACGGAGAGTTCGACAAAATTGTTGCAAGTTACAAAGACTTATTTAGCATTAACATCACGCTAAACGAAGCAATTAACAAAGTAGAACTCAACGAAGCAGAGTTTAAAAACTTGCTCGAAGAAAACGCATTCAAACTTCTTCACGAACAAATAATCAAAAATAAGTGCTTGTCCTTAAAAGCCGATATGGTAGTTAATGGCACATCAATTAGTGCATTACTAAAAGTAGATTGCGTAGACCAAATCAAAGTTCAACTAACTTTAGATGTTCTAGACAAGCAAATAAAATTAACAACGATAGATGACACAGTATACCTAGAAGTAGAAAATATTCTAAAAGCAAAGGGTAGCATAGAGCAAATTATCAAATTTGCAAAAAACAACAAAATCATTCCACAAGAAAGTGCTTCACTAGATTTTGACACAATCAAAAATATGGTTTTGTCTTTGCTAAAACAAAGCAATGTTCAATTTGAAATCACCCAAGAAGACGGACATATCAAAACTCTAAACTTTACAAATAGCAAAATTAGTGGAGACATATTCGTTGTTCCTTTTGAAGAAATCAATTTCGTAGAACAAGGCGAATATCAAGATGTAGAAGACATTTGCTCGTTCGTGTATAACATACTAAATGTTATCAACGGCAAAAAACTAGCATTTGACATCATTGCTCACCATGATAGTTACGACATCGCTGGAAAAGTTCAATATATTAATGGCCAATTGCAAGCTATTTTGCAAACACAAGTTATAGACAAAAATTTGATTGTAGAACTTGATAACGACACTATCTACATCAACTTCGACGGATTGAAACTCAAGACAACAATAAACAACCTAAAAGATTTGGCTGGTAGCATACAAGATTGTTTTGGCATAGACCTAAACGAAATCTTAAGCCAAACAGACATAGACTTAGACGAAATTTTGTCTAACCTAAGAATCAACTTTAATAGTGACGGACTAAAAGTTATCTACGACAAACTTGTCGCCAGCGTAGACCCTAAAACTCTCACTGCCAACTTTAGTTACGACAGCACTTTGAGTGGACAAATCGCACTCACACAAGAATTTAGTCTTAGCCAAAAAGTGGGCTACATCGACTTAGATATTCTAAACCCACTACTAAAAGCGACCCTTAGAACATTAAAAAATCGTTCAATTAGTGGCAAAGTCAATGTTTCAATAGAACTATTTGGCGAAGCAAATCTTCTTGATATCGACTACGCTCTTTCTATCAAAAATCAAAAACTTATTGGTTATATTCACACTTACTTCAAGGGCCTAAAAGTTAGTGCTTACCTAGATGATAAGGACATATATCTAGATATTGCAAGTCTAAAAGCACACTTTAATATGGACAACCTAGACGAAATTATTGAATGGATTAACAAAACATTTGAGCAAAATATCTCATTTGATATGAACCACTTGCTATCTGTCGACAAACTAAAAGATATTAGTTTTGATATAATCAAAAATGTAATAACTTCAAACAATAACGCTGTAATAACATTTACTAACGACTTAGAAATTAGCCTAAGTTACGACGAATACATACGAAAAGTAAACTTTGTTCAAGGAACAAAACAGGCCGAACTTACTTGCACAAATTTTGAAGATATTTCGCTTGATATCAACAAGGCAGAGTTCAAGGAATTTGACTTCTACACAACAATTATTGATAACATTTATCAATTAGTAAAATCAAAACAATACGACATCAATGCTAGCGTAAAAACTTATACTGGTAGCACACTCACAAACAGTATTGATACTAAAGTTCAATTAGATATTACTTCATTACTAAACGCTTATGTCGACGTCTTGGGACTAGACGAGCAAATCACTGCCAACTACTCAAACAAAATGCTATATGTTAGATATGGTGGAGTGAATGGACTAAAACTATCAATCGAAGAAAGTGCTTTGCAAGAAATTTTATCTATCATTTGCAGTGCATTAAAAATTGATACATCTTCTATCCCATTCCTAGATGAATTCTTAACAAAAGAGAATATCGACACTGGCAACTTATCTTCTATTATGCCAAAGGTGGAACTAAGCAACCCACTGCAATATTTGGAATACATCGAAGGCTTCAACCTAACAGACGACTATTTTGTTATTACTCTAAAAACAAGCAAACTAACAAATGTTCAAACAGACAAAAAATCAGCAATCAAACTTTACTACAAAGACGGCAAAATTTTGAGCCTAGAACTTGAAAACTTATTCACAAGCAAAGACTCAACCGACTTTATTAGTGCTAAACTCACACTAAACGAATTTACTACCGTTAAGGACATCGAAGACAAAGGCACATACATCAACATTTCTAATTCTAAAGACCTAATTCGTGCATTCGTAAACACTTCTAATCTTAGCGACTGGCACATTAGTGGCAAGGTTAAACTAGACATCAAACTAGGTAGTTTAGAAATCAAGGCAGCCACAGTTAATGTCGACGCAAAAATCACTTTAGACGAAAACAAAAAGCCAACAATTCAAGTGTTAATTTCTGGCTACCCACTAATTGGTGGACTAAACAACAAAAACACAAACGGTGTTGGTGGCACTGGACTTGGTGCAATCTCAATTAGAGAGCGTGCAATCCTAATTGCCTACCAAGACGGCGAAATCTATCTAAAAACCCGTGACGAAAAATGGGGCGCATATAAAGAACTAAATAGAACCACAAGAATCACTCCAAGCACAATAGTTGACAACCTATCATACTACATTCAATACATCATGGGCTTTACCGACAGCATTCAATCCAAGATTGATAGTGCAATCCAAAAGAGTATGTCATACGAAGGCGAAACCAACTACGGTAACATCATCGAAGAATACTCTAAATCAGGCAACAGCCACACAATAAAGATTAACCTAAAAGAACTTGCTCACAACGACGATATCGGCACTATGACGCTCGTTCTAACAACAATCAATAACGAATCAACAAATAACAAAGACTATATTTACAGAATTGATTTAGACCTTAGACTTCTTGACGACTTGATGATTCTAAGAACCGAAAAAGGCGACACAAATAGTGGACTATATCTAACAGATATCGGTTCAAAACTAAACCTTAGTGATGCAGAAGATTTATTCCTTCTTCACATAAAGAACAACTTTGGTTTAGACGGAGAATATGAAAAGGTTGGTTCAGGCGCTTGGCAACAAGAAAATTCTGGCACAAGAGCAGTCAAATTTATTCTAGAAGGCAACACTATTTCTACTCAAACTGGCAATGTCGCATCGCCATTAACTAAACCTACAATGACCGATATAATTGATGACGATGGAATTACAAGAAATGTGTATAAGTTCGTTGGTTGGTTCTACGACACAGATTTCACAAACGAATTTACCTACGACACTTTCCCTAGATACGACACCGAAGTATATGCAAAATACGAACTCATTCAAACAAAATATCATGCAGTCGTTCATTTTGTAACTAACAAAGATGTTGTGGTAGACGACCTAACTGGCTTTATTGGAGACAACTTAGTTCTTCCAGCACTAAGCAACATCGAAATTGTTCAAGACGAAAACACTTCTATTTTATGTGAATTCGTTGGTTGGACAGACGAAAACGGCAATATCTACACAGAACAAACATTTGTTTCTAGCAGTCTCACACTATTTGCTAAGTGGAACGAAGTAATCACAAAAACATACCAAGTTCAAATCATAAGTGGTGGAGAAACTGTGTATGACGGAAAAGTAGCAAGTGGCACAACATTTATGTTCCCAGCATTGCCTTGCTTTAACGAAAACACTCTATACTACACAAGTTCTAACTTCGATGAAACCACAAGAGTAACAGACTTTACAGTTGATAGCGACAAGGTTTGGTATGCAAAAAATATGTATACCGTTACAATCTCGTCTAACTACACAACCAAGGGTGGTAACTTATACCTAAGCACTCAAACTTTGTATGAGCAGTCGGTGGTTACCCTACCTACTTATGCTAACTATACAGTAGACAAAGGAACATACTACACAGAGTTTAACTTTATTGGCTGGCAAGAAGAAGACTCATCGCAAATTATCACAAACAGCGTCATCACTCCAAGCAAAAATGTAACATACAATGCAGTTTGGAAAGTGACCGACTATGTCGTAGTAACATTCAATGCTTCTGCTTGGTCAAACCCAGCATGGTGGACTATAACAAAAAATATTAGACATATATCTAATAGTTCAGTTTCAAACACAAACAACAATTCTATCAAAGTTGAAAAAGGTTCAACAATAAACTTGACATCGTACAAGGCAACTTGCACATATGGTTACAAAGCCTTTGGTATAGAAAAGAAATATAATTTTGAAACAGTCGCTTGGGCTGATACTGTTAAAAACTTATACGACACTGCTGTAAGTTCTCAAAAATATGACGGACCTACCGAGATAACAGTTAACTGCCATATGACGCTAGAACCTGTTTGGAAGCATGTATAAACACAAAAACACATTGAATTTCTTCAGTGTGTTTTTTATATAAGTGTTTAACTGAAACTTTCCATTCTGTTTTTATGTATAAATTTTGTTTTAACAAAAAAGGATATTCAATGCTAAACTGGTTCAATTTTAAGCAATATTTTGCAAATAAGTGAAAACTTCATACAAAACCTTTATATAATTATATGAATAGTTCATACATTTATATAATAATATAACAATATCATCCAAAATCGGCGAAAACGTTTGCTAAATGAGAATTAGTTTAATATAATAAAAATATAAAGGGGACAAAAATGAACAAAAAATATGCAAGCATATATACTGCACATTTTGGAAAAATAGCATCTAATATGACAATCTTAGGGCTTTCGCTTATGATTGCCATACTGCTAGGAACGATTCTATCAATGATGTTTTCCGTGCTTATGTTCTTCCTAGCGATTGCTATTATTTTTGCAACACTAGGACTAATTTTTCTATCAAAACCAAACTTTTTGAAAAACTGGCTTTCTAATACCGACGGAACACTTGCTTTTGCTGGGGAGTGTTGGAAAGCATTCCCATATATTTGGGCTGTTACTTTAGTTATGAGTATCGTGTCGCTAGTAACACTATGCTTGCAAAAAGAAGAACGCACCACGGGAAGAATTGTATTTTCTAGCATAATGATAGGCTTGTCTGTTATTCTAGGAATAATATACTTGGTTTCAGGGGGTAACAACTAATGAAAACTCTCAATCTAAAAATTCAGGGCGCACAAGGTCTAAAACCACACATAACCGTGGACGGCAAAACAGTGCATTATAAGCGCAACAAATTCAACAACATCGAAATCACTCACCAAACCGAAAAAGATAGCGTAGAAGTGAGCATTAGCAATGTTCTAGAAATTTTAGGACCCTGCTGGTGGCTTGTTCAAATGGCTTTCTTTGTTATTTCGCTATTTGGGATACTAAACCCAAAACTAGAAAAAACTTTTTACGAAGTCAACTACAAAGCAAAGATAAATCTCTTAGAAGACGAGAACGATATCTTAGTAAAATTCCTTCCAACTCAAGAGACAGCAATGCAATGTGACAGCGAGAATGTCGAAGTTTTGACTAATGAATGTTTAATTAGTGAAAAAGCAAAAAAACGCAATAAAATTCTAAAAATTTCTAAAATACTATCGTGGCTTTTGCTCATAGTAGCAATATTGCTAATTGTAATTATAAGGTAGGTGAAATATGAAATTAACAGTAAAAAACAAATTTTTGTCTCTTGGTGGTGGCTCAAAAGTTTTAGACGAAACTGGAGCAGAAAAGTTCAAGGTAAAAGGCAAAATTTTTAGCATAAGACGAAAAAAGAAAATTTGCTCACTAGACGGCAAACTACTTTTTATAGTGAAAAACAAATTTTTTAACTGGTGGACTCACACAAGTTACATTTTGGACGCCGACAAAAAGTTGGTTGCAAGTGTTAAAAATAGGGGCTTTAAGGGTGGCTACGATGTCGTAAGTTCTACCGACGAAATTAGTATTGACGGTTGGGGAATGACTGGCTACACGGTTTATAAAAACGGCAAACAAGTTGGCACAGTAAAACCAAAAATAATGTCGATGACAGACACATACGAAGTTAATATCGATGATGCCGAAGACCCTGCTTTTGTGGTTGCAGTAGTTATCGCAATCGACAACATTAGCGACAAAGCATCAAAGTCGAGATAGTGACTATAAGATAAGTTTAATAATATTAACAAAGATAATAAAAAATGCAGACAAATTGTCTGCGTTTTTTTATTTGCATCTTGCTTTTAACTCACAATATTTTGCTTTCTATTCCAACATAAAGCTTGCTATGATTGCGTCTTCGGCTTCTTTTTCGGTTAGTCCTAGTGTTTGAAGTTTAATAATCTCGTCGCCTGCAATTTTGCCTATCGCTGCTTCGTGAACCAATGTGCTGTCAATATGCATTGCTTTAATTTCTGGGGTAGATGTTATTTGTCCGTGGTCAATAACAATGCCGTCACATTCCACATGTCCAAAGCACTCGTTTTTGCCTTCTACAACACTCTTGAATGATTGCTTTGATGAGTTTTTTGCAACCGACCTAGACAATACTTCAACGCTACTTTTTCTGCCTTTTAGTTCCACTTTGAACATAGTCTTGGCTGTTTGTTTTTCGGTTGTTAGTATCTTTTCTTTTATGGTTAGTTTTGCGTTGTCACCTAATACCGCATATGTTTTTCTATCGGCATAACTAACGCCCTTAATTTGTGTGGTTTCCATTTCCATAGCACTGCCGTTTTCCATATAAACTTTGGTGGTAGGGTTTAGCACACGCTCAGCATTTTCAGAACCAATACCAAGATGTTTTTCGATGTATTTTACTTTTGCGTTTTTTCCAATGTGGAAAGTATGAATACCGTCATGCTCACTTAGTTTGTTGGTGCAGTTATAAATTCCACAACCAGCAACGATTGTAACATCTGCGTTTTCGCCAATGTAAAAGTCGTTATAAACAACATCATTTAGTCCTGCTTCGCTGAGCATAACTGGAATATGCACGCTTTTACCTACAACATTTGGCTTGATAAAAATGTCTATTCCTGGCTCATCTTCTTTGGTTTTTATCTCTATTTCGCTTGTAGATTTTCTGCTGTCTAACTTTCCGTTAACTCTAAAATTGTAAGCCCCTTGTGGTATTCTATCAAGGTCTGCAATTTGTTTTAATAACTCACGATTAATTTTGTCCATATTCGCTCCTTACTAAAAATTTTTCTTATTTAGTTTACTGCAAGAATTAGTCTCATTAATTTTGTCTAGAACCTTTTCTTTCACATCAAATTGTTCTATTTTGCCATTTGATAGTAGCATAATTTTATCTGCTTGTTCTATTAATCTTCTTTGGTGGCTTACTATGATGTTGGCACTGTTTGTTGTGTTAAAAATTTCCACCAAATTGTCAAAACTCCAAATATCAATTCCTGCTTCTGGCTCGTCAAACAAATTTAGTTTTGCATTTCTAACAAGCACCGACGCGATTTCAATTCTCTTTTGCTCGCCACCAGATAGTTTGTTATTTAGTTCTCTATCTAAATACTCTCTAGCACATAGCCCTAGTTTAGACAAGGTGTCACAGTAGTCGCTAAATTTACCACTATTGTTAGACGCAAGTTCTAGCATTTTTCTAACTGTTAGTCCTTTGAATGTTACAGGGGTTTGGAACGAAAAAGCCATACCGAGCCTTGCGTGTTCATCGATAGATAGGTTGGTTACATCTTGTCCATTAAAAATTACTTTGCCACTAGTAGGCTTATATATGCCAATTAAAATTTTTAGTAGTGTGCTTTTGCCACTTCCGTTATGACCTGTTATAACTAAGTTTTCGCCGTCGTTAAGTGAAAAACTTACATCTTTTAATATATGTTTTTTTACGCCTTTTTCTTCGGCATAATAATTAATATTTTTTACTTCTAACATAATTTTTTCTCCAGCAAGATTTTACCACAATTTTTGCCAAATAAAAACAAATTAAAATATAAAATACACTTGTGATTATAAAATAACAATTTTATAAAAATTAGATTACCAAGTTCTATAACGCTTATCAAAAAATATGTATAATATGCCGATATACCATCTATATATTATTTATAACAGAACAAATAATCTGCAAATTGTTTACTTTTTTAAAAATTAGTTATATAATATTTCTATTAATTTTTAGGAGATTACTACTAATATGAACCCGTATAGGTTACTTTTATCATCACAAACTTTTGGCGCTGGCGAAATTATAGAGATTATCGCTATCGTGCTACTACTCGTGCTTTCCGCATTCTTTTCGGCAAGCGAAACAGCATTTTCATCTGTCAACGCAACACACATTAGAACATATGCCGACGAAAAAAGAAAGGGAGCAAGGCGCGCTAAATATGTGCTAGACCACTTTGATATGGCACTTGTAAGTTTTTTGGTAGGTAACAACTTAGTTAACATTGCAAATGCAACTATTTGTGCTTCATTATTTGCTAAAGTAATCACAAGCCCAACACTTTCTAATATTTTGAACACGGTTGTAATGACAATCATAATCTTAATTTTTGGCGAAATTATGCCAAAAAGTTATGCTAAGCACAACCCTGAAAAATATGTTCTAAAATTTAGTGGCGTTATTTATGTATACTTAAAAGTAATATATATCATTGCCATTCCATTTTATGGCTTGCAAAAACTATTCTTGAAAAACAACAAAGAAACAACCACCGTAACAGAAGATGACCTTGAAAACATCGTCGATACAATGGAAGACCAAGGTGTTCTAGACAGCGAAAACGCAGATATGATTCACGGAGCATTAAACATTTCAGAGCAAGAAGTTCGTGATATCTTAGTTCCAAGAGTAGATATGGTTGCAGTGCCTTTGGACGCCACAGAAGACGAAATCAAAAACACATTTATTGAGTATCAATATTCTAGACTTCCTATCTACGACGGCGACAAAGACAACATTGTTGGCGTGCTAAACTTTAAGGATTTTGTAAGCGAAGAATATCAAGGCAATCAAATAGATATCAAAAAAATTATGCAAGAACCACTAAAAGTCACAAAGGCTATGAAAGTTGATGAACTTATTCAAACAATTCAAAAGACTAAAAAACATTTGGCTATTGTCATTGATGAGTTTGGTGGCACAAGTGGTATCGTTACAATGGAAGACGCACTTGAAGAAATGGTTGGCGAAATATATGACGAACACGACGAAACCGAAGACGCTCCAGTAATAAAACTAGACGAAAACAAATATCGTGTTAATGCAGATATTTCAGTCGAAGATTTGTTTGACTATCTACAAATTGAACACTTGCCAGAAACAGCATACCCATCAGTAGGTGGAATGATTTACGAACTAGCAGACACCGTTCCGCAAAAGGGCTTAACAGTTAACATAACGGCTGTAGACGATGTGCTAAACGAAAAGAACGAATACATATCAATGATTGCAGATTTAACTTTCGTGGTTGACGAAGTAGAAGATAACCGTATCAAGCAAGTTATTCTAACAATTTCTCGCCGAGAACAACCAAGTGAATAAAAAATATTATATAAAAAAAGGCTACCACAATAATGGTAGTCTTTTTGTTTATTTATTAAATTTTTTTAGATAGTTTTGCATTTGTTCTCTCGTTAGACGGTATAGACTAGAGCGTTCTCTTTTTTCTATCTCAACACCAACTAGATGCATAAAAGTTCGTATAGATTGTTCATTTTTGTTGTTTATATTAAAATATACTTCTTGAAAATCTAAAAATTCTTTAGCAGTCGATAGATATTGCAATATTCTTAGCAAGATTCTAGTTATTGTTGCAGTCATACAAGTTCTCCACTTATAAGTGATATATCATTAACAAATTAATTAGTCAAGTAAATTACTTTATCTTTTCCCAACTAAATTCGTCTCTACCAAAGTGGCCATAGCAAGCAGTTTGTTTGTATTGTGGCTTGAGAAGGTCTAGTTCTTTTATGATGTTTGCTGGGCTAAAATCGTAGTTTGAATTGACATAATCATAAATTTGTTCAATAGGGCAGTGTTCGGTGTTAAATGTATCTATTGTAATGCTGATTGGTTTGCTTAGTCCAATAGCATAGGCAACTTCTATTTCGCATTTATCGGCGTAGTTGTGTGCCACAATGTTTTTAGCAACATATCTAGCGTAATATGCACCAGACCTGTCAACCTTGGTTGCATTCTTGCTCGAAAAACATCCGCCTCCAACTCTCGATACGCCACCGTATGTATCTACTACAATTTTTCTTCCAACGCAACCACTATCGCCAAACGAGCCCCAAATAGTAAACTTACCACTAGGGTTGATTATATAATTTGTGCTATCATCGACTAAGTTTTTGTATTCTTCCAAAACTTTGTTTATAACTTCTTGCTTGACTATCTTTTGCAAGTCTTTTAGTTCCACTTTTTCGCTGTGCGATACCGACATTACCACCGATGTTATTTTTATTGGCTTGTTACCTTCGTATTCCACGGAAACTTGCGCCTTAGCGTCTTGGTAAAAGTCGTTTCTTGTGCGTCTAAATTGCTCATATTTTCTCATTAGTTTGTGGGACACAATGATAGGCAAGGGCATATACTCCTTTGTCTCATTGGTAGCATAGCCAAAGATTATTCCTTGGTCGTTAGCGCATAATGTGTCTTTACCCACTGCTTGGTTGATGTCTGGGCTTTGCTCACTAATTTCTTTTATTATGGTAAAGTCTTGTGTGTAGCCAATGTCTTTTAGTATGCTTTTAGCAATGCTGTCGTAGTCTATCTTGGCCTTTGTTGTTGCTTCACCGTATATAAAGAGTTTATCGTTTTTTATGGCACACTCTACTGCCATTTGACTATTACTATCTTGTCTTAGTGCTTCGTCTAGAAATGCGTCTGCAATCGTGTCACAAGTCTTGTCTGGGTGACCGATGTTAACGCTTTCGCTTGTTAAAATTTTGTGAATTTTGTCTGTTTTCATTTTTTCCTCCGTTTTGTAACCACAAAGAGCATAAAAAAATCCCATCGCTACCGATAGGACTAACTATTTATTTTTTTCTCCCATCGGTCAGCCTTTAGCACCTTTGCTTACGCTAGGTTGCTGTGTGGTCAACGGGGCTGTCCCTCGCACACTCTTTATGGATGAATGCATTATATATCAATTATTTGTTTTTTGCAAGCACTTTTATTAAAAACAGTTTTTTATGTGAGTTACTTCGTCGCCTAAAACTTCTATGCAGTCAAAACGAATTTTAGCGTCCATATTGTGCGTAAATTTTAGGTAGCCTAGTGCCACTTTGTGAATCTTGTTTTGCTTGTAGGGAGTAACTGCTTCTCTTGGCAAACCATACCTTGTGGAATTTCGTGCTTTAACTTCCACAAACACTATGGTGTCTTTATCTTTTGCAATAATGTCTATCTCGCCTATAGTGTTTTTGTAGTTTGTTTCCAAAATTTTGTATTTGTTTTTTATTAAGTATTGCTTGGCGAGTGTTTCGCCTTGATTTCCAAAAATATGTGTATTCATTTTTCTAATCCAAAATTATTTTTCCAAGTCTGTTTTTTCTAAAGTCGTCAAGTAGAGCCTTGGCGCATCTCTCGTAGTCGAACTCACGATTTTTCATCATAAAACCACGAACTAAGCAAACCTTTTCGTAGACTTCTAGTGCAAACATCTTTAACTCTTCGTTATCGTATAGTTCGCCGTAGTCTGTTGTTTCGCTAAAAATATGCTTAATAGAGTTTAGATCTATGCTAATTTTGTATCTGTTTTCTAAAATCTGCTTGTCTAGTTTGAGCATATCTATAATAAAGTCTAGGGCTAGAGAAGAGATGTCTAAAACATCGTCTTTTATTGAACCAATATATGCTAAGTTGTGAGCCACCTTGGTGTTTTCTAGGTTTGGCCAAAGCGTTCCAGGGGTATCCAAAACTTCTAGGTTAGATGCAACTGCCACCCATTGCTTGCCACGAGTAACACCTGCCTTGTCGCCAGTAATGGTTTTACCTTTGCCACATAGGTTGTTAATAAGTGTGCTTTTGCCACAGTTTGGCACGCCGAGTATCATCATTCTAAGTGGTATTGTAATGCCCCTTTTTTCGTTTTTAACTAGTTTTTTTATGTGCAACGACTTTATTGCGTCAAGAAGTTTTTTGCTTGAATTGCTTTCAGTGGAGTTTAGAGTGATGCACACTTTGTTTTCGCCCGAAAAATATTTTTGCCACTTTTTTAGGTCGGCTTCTAATACCAAGTCTGCCTTGTTTAGAACATATATTATAGGTTTAGATTTTAGCAAGCCTTCAAACACTGGATTAACGCACGAAAAAGGCGCTCTACTATCTAGAACATATACTGCAACATCAATTAGGTCAAGTTCAGTTTCCATCATTCGTAGGGCTTTGTCCATGTGACCCGGATACCAGTTTATTATCATATTATTTCTCCATTATTTATTTTTTTCTTTGTAGGCTTTGTATAGGTCGGGTCGTCTTGCTTTTGTTATTTCAAGCGACTGATTTTTTCGCCATTCATTAATGAGTTTGTGATTGCCGTTTGTCAAAACCTCTGGCACTTTATGTCCCATAAACTCTTGTGGTTTGGTGTATTGTGGGTATTCTAGTAGTCCGTTAGAAAAACTTTCTTCCACAGTGCTTCCTTCGCTAAGCACGCCACCAACATATCTACTAACAGCGTCAACTAGTGCCATTGCTGGAATTTCGCCCCCTGTTAAGACATAATCTCCAATGCTAATTTCCTTAGCGTCAAATATGTCTAGTATTCGTTGGTCTATGCCTTCATAGTGTCCACATATAACTATCAAATGCTCTTTTTTTGCTAGGTTTTCCACAAGTTTTTGAGAAAGTGTCTCACCTTTTGGTGACATATAAATAATTAGGCTATCTTCGTTTTTAACACTCATTATAGCATCGTAGAGTGGTTGACAAGTCATAACCATTCCAGCACCACCACCAAATGGAGTGTCGTCTGTTTTTTTATGCTTGTCCAAACTATAATCTCTAATATTAACCAAGTTGATTGATAGCAACTGTTTCTCTTCGGCTCTTCCTAAAATGCTACACTTTATCGCTTCAAACATCTCTGGAAAAGTTGTTAAAATATCTATTTTCATACCATAACCTCATAAAATCTAGCACTCAAAATTGCATAGCCTTTTTCGATATTTATTTCGCTAAAAATGTTTTCGATAAAGGGAACAGAACATTCTTTGCCATTAATGGTGCAGTCTAAAATATCACTAGCGCCATAGTTTTCTACATCTACTATTTTGCCAACTTCTTGGTTACTGCCATCAATAAGTTTTAGTCCAACCAAGTCGCAAACAAAGTATTGGTCTTTGCTTAGTGTAACGGCGTCTTTTCTGTCAACATAAATTAGTTTGTCTTTTAGTTCTAGTGCCATTTCTGGAGTGTCGTAGCCTTTTATTTTTAGTGCAACAAAGTCATTTCTAATCGACGCTTTTTCACACTCAAACTCTTTGCCGTCTAGATAAAACTTGTCAAGTTTTTTGAACCTGTCAAGACTATCGGTGTAGCCAATGACTTTTACTTCACCTTTTATTCCAATTGCCTTTACAATTTTGCCTATACAAATTTTTTGTTCCATATTTATAGTTTATCATAATTAACAAAAATTACAAAATGGTTGAGTTGTGGCACAAAAAATGCCAAAGCATAAACTTTGACATTAATTTTCAATAGATAATTCTTTGAAGAATGAAGTAGGCAATTTTCTTCCGTTTTCTTTTAGAACAGAATTGTAATTAGAATCAATTTTCGCTAAAATTTTCTCATTTTTCTTTTTTTGTTTTTGAATTTCTTTTAATCTATCTTGTTTCTCTTGTTGTTTGCCGTCCATTCTAATTTTGCTTTCTTCTTTTCTTAGGTCATAGTTTTTGTTGCTGACAGTAATCCACAACAATGCCATTTTGCTAAAGTAATTAGAATTTTTCATAACCTTTTTTTGCAAGATATATGTCTTAATTTCTTGGTCTGTTTTTTTGTTTGATTTTCTAACTTCGCTAACGGTTAGCATTGCGTTTCTAAACATAAAGTCCCAAATGTAATCTTTTGTATCTTGTTCTTGCTCTGGGCAAACGCCAAAAAATTCTTGGTTAGCTCTATTAATTTTTTCGTATTCTTTGAGTGATTTTCTCTCGGCCTTTTGCTCCATAATATAGCCAAGATACAACGCTTCTCGCTCTTTTGGAGATATCTTAAAACTAGTTGCATACATCTGTGCGTCTTTATTTTCTAAAACAAGTTTTTCATAAAGATTGTTAACATC
>CATZIR010000006.1 GCA_958420145.1 uncultured Eubacteriales bacterium
AAAAAAAAAACAAAAAGCCCACTACTTCAAGAATGCCCACAAAAGCGTGGTGTATGTCTATCAGTTACAACAACAACACCTAAAAAGCCTAACTCAGCTATCAGAAAAATTGCCAGAGTTAAACTTTCAAATGGTCAAGAAGGCACAACATATATTGGTGGAATTGGTCACAACCTTCAAGAGCACAGTGTTGTTATGATTCGTGGCGGTCGTGTAAAGGACTTACCTGGTGTTAGATACCATATAGTTCGTGGCACACTTGATACTGCCGGTGTTGCTAATAGAAAACAAAGCCGTAGTAAATATGGCGCTAAGAGACCTAAATAGTTTTCTATATTCTAAAACAAATTAAAGTCGATAAATCTTTTATAGATTGAATAAAAAAATTATTAAAGAGGAAAAAATATTATGCCAAGAAGAAATGCCGCTGTTAAAAGAGAAATCCTTCCAGATCCAAAATTTAACAGCATAGTAGTAGCAAAACTTATCAATCAAGTTATGCTTGATGGTAAAAAGAGTGTTGCACAACGAATTGTATATAGCGCATTCGATAAAGCAGGCGAAAAACTAGGTCAAGACGGTGTTGTAGTATTTTCTAAAGCACTTGAAAACTGTATGCCTGTACTAGAAACAAAAGCACGCAGAGTTGGTGGTTCTAACTACCAAGTCCCAATGGAAGTTCGTCCAGAAAGACGCCAAACACTAGGTATTAGATGGATGGTTGACTTCGCTAGAAAAAGAAGCGAAAGAGATATGGACAACAAACTTGCAGCAGAAATCGTTGATGCTTACAACAATGCCGGTGGTGCAGTAAAACGTAAAGACGAAATGCACAGAATGGCTGAAGCAAACAAAGCATTTGCTCACTTCAAATTTTAATTAAGAATAATTATCATTTGATAACAATTTTAATTGAATTATGTTGAATAATTCGATTACCATACTTTTAAGATAAAGTATCAAAATAAATATAAGGAGAAAATTTATGGCTAGAGATTTTAGTCTAGAAAATACAAGAAATATCGGTATCATGGCTCATATTGATGCTGGTAAAACAACAACAACCGAAAGAATCTTGTATTACACTGGAATCAACCACAAAATTGGCGAAGTTCACGAAGGTGCAGCAACAATGGACTGGATGGAACAGGAGCAAGAAAGAGGTATCACAATTACTTCTGCCTGCACAACTTGCGTTTGGAGAGGAAATAAAATCAACATTATTGATACTCCAGGACACGTTGACTTTACCGTAGAAGTTCAAAGATCTCTTAAAGTTCTTGACGGTGCTATTCTTGTTCTTGCAGCAAGAGAAGGTGCTCAACCACAATCAGAAACAGTTTGGCGTCAAGCAAACGAATACAAAGTTCCAAGAATGGTATTCGTTAACAAAATGGATAGAGATGATGCTAACTTCTACAAAGCCGCAGAAAGTGTTAAAACTCGTCTAAAAGGTAACCCAGTATGCTTGCAAATTCCAATTGGTCAAGAAGCAGATTTCAAAGGAATCATTGACCTAGTTGAAATGAACGCAACAATCTATCACGAAGATGATGGAAAAATTTACACTGTTACTGAAATCCCAGAAGAATACAAAGCAAAAGCAGAAGAATATCATAACAAAATGATTGAACAAATCGTTGAAACAGATGATGCTTTGCTTGAAAAATATTTTGCTGGTGAAGAAATCACAAAAGAAGAACTCAAGAAAGCAATTAGAAAGGCTACTTGTGAACTTAAAATTAACCCTGTTATTTGTGGAACAGCGCTTAGAAATAAGGGTGTTCAACCAATGCTAGATGCAGTAGTTGATTATATGCCAAGCCCACTTGACATTGACCACATCACAGGTATTAACCCAGAAACAGATCAAGAAGAAGTTAGAAAGACAGATGACAATGCTCCATTTGCTGGACTTGCATTCAAGATTATGGACGATAAGTTCGTAGGAAACTTAACATTCTTCCGTGTTTACTCAGGTGTTCTATCTTCTGGTTCTTATGTTTATAACCCAAGAACAAGAAAGAGAGAAAGAATTGGCCGTATCGTTAGAATGCATGCTAACGAAAGAAAGGAAATTGACGAAGTAAGAGCAGGAGATATCGCTGCCCTTGTAGGTCTAAAAGATACAGTTACAGGTGACACACTTTGTGATGAAGCACACCCAATCGCTCTATCTAGTATGACTTTCCCAGACCCAGTTATTGAACAATCTATCGAGCCAAAAACAAAAGGCGACCAAGAAAAGATGGTACTTGCCTTGATTAAATTAACAAAAGAAGACCCAACATTCAAAACTTGGACAGATGAAAACTCTGGACAAACAATTATCGCAGGTGTTGGTGAACTTCACCTAGACATTATGGTTGACAGACTTCGTCGTGAATTCGGCGTTGAATGTAACATTGGCCGTCCACAAGTTGCTTTTAAAGAAACAATCAGAAAGACAGTTAATGCAGAAGGTAAATACATTCGTCAATCAGGTGGTAAAGGTCAATATGGTCACTGTTTGATTGAGTTATCACCAAACGAACCAACAAAGGGCTACGAATTTGAAAACGCAATCGTTGGTGGTGCTATTCCAAAAGAATACATTCCAGCTATCGACGAAGGTATTCAAGAAGCAGCAAAGAATGGTATTTTGGCTGGTTACGAAATGGTTGACTTTAAGGTTAAACTATATGATGGTTCATACCACGAAGTTGACTCAAGTGAAATGGCGTTCCACATTGCAGGAAGTATGGCTTTCAAAGAAGGTGCTAAAAAGGCTGACCCAGTTCTTCTAGAACCTATCATGAAAGTTGACGTAGAAACTCCAGACGATTACTTAGGTGACGTTATGGGAGGACTTACATCTCGTCGTGGTATCTTGCAAGGTTCAACTGCTGAATTTGGTATTCAAAAGATTGAAGCACAAGTTCCACTATCAGAAATGTTCGGTTATGTTACAGACCTTCGTTCTTCTACACAAGGAAGAGGAACATTCACAATGGTATTCGACCACTATGCCGAAGTTCCAAAGAGTATCTCTGAGAAAATCATTGGAGAAAAGGCTAGAAAAGAATAAAGCATTTTTCACTTTTCCTAGAAAAATGTATCTAAAAATGTTTGATTTCCAAATAATTTTAAGATATAATATCTAGGAAAGGGTAAAAAGCCCTATTTATCTTTGGTGGGTGCTACATTGTAGCGAAAGTACAAAGGTAAGAAAAAAAATATAAGGAGAATTTTTCAAAATGGCAAAAGCAAAATTTGAAAGAACAAAACCACACGTTAACATTGGTACAATCGGCCACGTTGACCATGGTAAAACAACTCTTACTGCAGCAATTACTTGCACATTAGCAGCAAAGGGTGAAGCACAAGCAATGGCTTATGATCAAATCGATAAAGCCCCAGAAGAAAGAGCAAGAGGTATCACAATTAACACTGCTCACGTTGAATACGAAACAGCTAAACGTCACTATGCACACGTTGACTGTCCAGGACACGCTGACTATGTTAAGAACATGATTACTGGTGCTGCTCAAATGGACGGCGCTATCCTAGTTGTTTCTGCAGCAGACGGCCCAATGCCACAAACAAGAGAACACATCTTGCTTGCTCGTCAAGTTGGCGTTCCATACATCGTAGTATTTATGAACAAATGTGACCAAGTTGATGACCCAGAACTTCTAGACCTAGTAGAAATGGAAATCCGTGAACTACTTACAAAATATGATTTCCCAGGAGATGAAACTCCAATTATCCGTGGTTCTGCATTGAAGGCTCTTGAAGCAGCTCAAGCAGGAAACGTTGATGGTCCAGAATGCAAATGCATTTATGAATTAATGGATGCAATTGATTCTTACATTCCAGATCCAAAACGTGATATTGACGACCCATTCCTAATGCCAGTAGAAGATGTATTCACAATCACAGGTCGTGGTACAGTTGCTACAGGTAGAGTAGAAAGAGGTATCGTTAAACTTGGCGACACAGTAGAAATTGTTGGTATGGGCGAAAACAAAACAACAACTATTACTGGTGTTGAAATGTTTAGAAAACAAATGGACCAAGCACAAGCAGGTGATAACGTTGGTCTACTACTTCGTGGTATTGATAGAAAAGACATCCAAAGAGGACAAGTTCTATGTAAACCAGGCACAATTCATCCACACACAAAATTTGAAGCACAACTTTACGTTTTGAAGAAGGAAGAAGGTGGCCGTCATACAGCATTCTTTAATGGATACAGACCACAATTCTACTTCAGAACAA
Organism: uncultured Eubacteriales bacterium; assembly: GCA_958420145.1. GTDB lineage: Bacteria > Bacillota > Clostridia > Christensenellales > UBA1242 > CAKVNM01. The sequence goes on from CATZIR010000006.1 coordinate 4,261, forward strand.
CAGACGTTACTGGAACAATCGAACTTCCAGCAGGCGTAGAAATGGTTATGCCAGGTGATAATGTATCAATGATAATTACATTGATTACACCTATCGCTATTGAACAAGGACTTCGTTTCGCTATCCGTGAAGGTGGCAGAACAGTTGGTTCAGGTGTTGTTTCTAAAATTATTGAATAGTTTTGAATAACAAAAAAATGCACTATATTTAGTGCATTTTTTTGTTGCATTTAGAGAGAATATTAATTTTTTTACTAATTAAAAAAAAATAAATTATTTAAAAAAAGTCCCAAAGGACTTTTGGCGGAAGATACAGGATTTGAACCTGTGGTGGATTGCTCCACACCTGTTTTCGAGACAGGCACATTCGACCACTCTGACAATCTTCCAAATATGCTAGACTATTATAACATAAAATTAGAATTTGTCAAACGTAAAATGACTTTGCAGTACTTAGTAATTTTCTCGTTTGCTAATTGTAAAATTATTAACGAATTTACTAAAAACTATTGACTTTTCTATCGAAAATAGATATACTAAAAATGCTGTGGTGGAATTGGCGCAGTTGGTAGCGCACAAGTTTGTGGCACTTGGGGTCAAGAGTTCGAGCCTCTTATTCCACCCCATTATGCAAGACATATGTCTTGCTTTTTTTATTTAGTTAGAATTTATTTGAGAATAAATAGTATGTATGATATAATAAATTTGTAGGTGAGATATGAATATATTTTAGTTATTGTTTTAAGTGTAATTTTACCACTTGCTTTATTGCTTATAAAGCCAATTCGTCAGTTTGATTATCGTAAAAAAACCTTAATTTCAAGCATTTTATTTGCAATTTTAGCACTTTTTTGCTTAGTAAAATTTTTAACATATGGTTTTACTATGACTGCACTACCAGCAATGATTGTTTTAATTGTTAGTGTTGTTTGTTCAATAAGCTTTATATTAATTTATCTTGCATTAGGCAAAAATTCAAAAGATGTAGTATATATGCCTTTTGGACTTTATGTTTTCTTGCATCTACTAGGTGTATGTTGCTTTATTGGCAGTTTTGTTAATGCTCTTGTATTCAGTTTTGTATCAAGTTTATACATTGGTCTATGCATCGCAGAACCATTACTATGTGGTGGACTAGGTATTTTGATCTTTGTAAATTATGTATATGGTGAACAAAAAGAATCAAAAAATACTATTTTGATTAAGGCAATGCCATCAAATATTAAAATTGATATCGAAAATAAGACTCTAAAATATAAAAATATAAATGTTAAATTAGAAAACATTGTTTCTTATGAAGTAATAAATAATGATGAAGTGATTATCAAGTCGGGAATAGGTGAAGCTATAGCGGGTGGATTGTTGTTCGGTGACGTTGGAGCAATTGCTGGTGCATATGCGGGAAAAAGAGAAGTTACTAAAAAATCTGTAAAACTATTTATTGAAACTAATGATATTCGTAATGCAGGATTTGTTATTAAACTAAGTTTAGATAATGCTTATAAATTTGATAAAACATACAAACTTTTAATGAAATAATAAAAAAAGCACTATACTTAGTGCTTTTTTATATTTTAAGCCTTTGTTTTTGCTTAATTCTAAGCAGAAGTGAAAATGTTAGTTGATAAATTGCAAACAAGGCAATCATACAAACTATTAGCAATATAACACTTAGGGTATAGTTTTATATTCCAAGCGTAGTGCCAAATGATTTAGCGTCGAAAATGATATATGGAAACCATCTAATTTGGTATGCAAACTCTCCAGTTAGTTTAACTATTAAAAAATAAAAACATACGAAAATAGAACTTGTTATATGTCCTATTTTTTTGTTTCTAATTGAAATTTGCTCTTGAGAACTAATTTTAATAAATATAATTAACGAAATTATAAAGAAAATATAGTGACCTAGTATACTTGTCCCAAAATTATGCCAAGCCAGTGGCTTTGCTGTGGAATAAAGACCGAAATCGCCCGACGATATTTGAAAAACAGTGTAGAGCAAAGTAGTGAAATATGTAGTTAACAAAAATAAAGCACACCAACCAATCTTGAGTTAAAAAGTCATTCATCTTTTGTAGATTAAATAGTTTTGATATGGAGAGTAAAATGCACCAAATACCGAACAAAAGCATTGTAATATAAGTAAAAAATGAAAAATCTACCCATTTGCTCATAACATTTATGCCAACATATGTTTTTATATCTGGATTAGCATGCCCAAAATAGTCTGGGTATTCAAAGTGAACAATGTGGCTTATGACTAGCCAAAGACTAACAATTCCACACAGCAGTAGCAAAATATTTATTGTAATTTTCTTTTGTTTCATAACTTGATTATATCATACTATTTTTCTAATTTATCACAAAATTTTGCTTGTTAAAATAATATTTTCAAAAATCTATATTTCAAAATTCTATAAGACATAAGTGGCTTATCTATTGCATCTAAGGTGTGACAAGTAACGCAAATATTTTCGAGTTTGGGTTCACTACCTAGAATTTTTGTTACAATAGCAGTGTGGTGAAAATACGGTCCTAGTAAAACTAATTGCACGATGTCGCCAACTTCTACATCTTGTTCGTCTATAATTATAGCAAGTGGTTCGTGATTATAATTATCAGTCAAAAAAGCGTAAAATTCGTTAACTCCTGTCCAACTTGGTGTTCTATTTAGCAAGTTGTAGTAATGCCATTCTGGACGCATTTCTAAGCCCCCATAGAGCAAACATTGAGATATAAAATTTGTGCAATCGCCACCTAAATTTTCAAAGTCATAAAATTGTGGATTGCGTCTGTTCCACCAAGTGTGTGCATAGTCAACCGCTTTTTGTCTGTCATATAAATTCATAATAATTAGTATGATTTTTTTATGAATTTATTGAAAAAATATAAAAAAGTTTAGTTTATTAATTATTTTATTAGAAAATTTCAATTTTTTTTACAAAAACCTAAGCTAGACACTGTTTATTAAACGATAAAACACAAGTAACATTTTGTTTGGTTCAATTGGATTTCCTGTTGTAACTTAAAAATAGAATAGGGAAAGACATTGTGATTATTAAAATTTTTACAAAGTTGTTGCACGACTTTTCAAAAAAAGTTATTATAAAATTTATACGCAGATATTTATTTTTCAAAAAACACGACAAAAGTAAATAGCAATCATTTTTAATAACACACATTGCAAAAATAAGCATAAAAAAACCATTAGAAATCTAATGGTTTTTATTAGTTATGCTTTTTTTACAACTTTGTAGTCGGTTGTTCCTTCAATAAGAACTGCTTCGTATCCATCTGCAACTAATTTGTCTTTGTTATCTGTTTTGTCGCTTGGGTTAAAGTTTTTGAATACACCGCCTGTAATTTCTACAGTTGTTTTGTCTGCATTTTGGTTGTAGATGTTAATTGTTTGGCCATATGGACCTTCTACACCATTGTCATTTAGTTGTTGAATAGAGTAGGTGCCATCTTTAATTTTTACGTTTCCTTCGTAAGCATAAACAGCACTAATATTGCCAATAAATTTGCCATCTTCAATTGCTAGGTTTCCGCCGTCCATAACATCAATAGCATAGCAGTCATTTTCTTTTGCTTGAATTTTGCCGTTGCCTTTGATTGTAAGGTCGCCATTTTCTCTAACTGAAATAATAGACCAAGAATTTGGCTCTTTATCCCATAAATCATTTGAATTTGATAGAGTTTTGCCGTTCATATCAAGTGTTACTTTTCTGCCAATCACTAGAACGCTTTCTACATCAATATCTTCTTCTAATTTAACAATTTGTTTGTTGCCATTTAGTGCATCTACAAGTTCGTTATATGTTGATACTGTTGCAACTGATTCACTACATGCTGTTGCTAAAAACATTAGTGGAACGATAAATAGTAGTGCTAGAAGTAATGATACTACTCTTTTAGACATAATTTTTCTCATATTTTCTCCTTTTTTTTGAGATTATATTTATCTCCAAAATGATATTAACAAAATATTAAAAATGTAGTCAATTTATTTTTACTCTTTTTTCAAAAAAATATTCTTTAAAATAAATATATTAATATTGCCATAAATGTATGATAATACTTTAAAATATGATAAAATAATGTTGTAGGTGTTAGAAATGAAAAAACAATATAGTAACGAACAATTAATAAAGTTAGCACTAAAGGCAAAACAAAATTCTTATTCGCCATATTCTAAATTTGCTGTTGGTGCAGTTGCTTTGGCTGGTAGTGGCAAAGTTTATATTGGAACAAATGTAGAAAATGCAAGTTACCCTGCTGGGTGCTGTGCTGAGCGTAGTGCAATTTATAGTGCAATTTCTAACGGCGAAAAAGTTTTAGAAAAACTCGTTGTTGTAGCTAGTGATAACGAAGTTGTTTATCCTTGTGGCATTTGTAGGCAAGTTATTTTGGAACATATAAAAAATGGCAAAATAATATGTGCTAAAAACGAAAGGGAATACGAAGAGTATACGATTGAAGATTTGCTTCCAAAATCGTTTAACTTAAAAAAATAGGACAGTTTGGTCCTATTTTTATATTATTCAAAAATTTTTTGTTTTACTTAAAATAAGCATTAATTTGAACAGACAAACTACCACCGTTTGTCGCGTATTCGCTAGAACCTACCAAAACAGTTTTATCAAGTTCTAGGTTTAGGCTAGCACATAGTGTAGGGAGTTTTAGATTGCTACTATTGTTATAGAAAACAAATTCATCTTGGTCTGTGCCAGCAACAGTCATATACAAGTTTTCATTCTCGCCAGCAATGATTGTATATTGCGAGTTGCTGTTTCCTATGACATTAAGTTCTTGTCCGTTTATCAATACTTTTTGTTCTTCGACTGATTTGAATTCAAACTTGAGTGCATTTAGTTCATTGGTGTTTAATTGACTAAGCAGTTTGCTTTTGATTAGTTCAAAACCGTTTGCGCCACTAACCACTTCTTCTTTAGTTTTTCCAAGTGCGTTTTCCCAGTTGATATTGTCAAAGTAGTCAACGCAAATTTTAGATAACTTCATATTTTTGCCGTCAACCACATAGATAATGTCAATATCGCTTAGTCTAGAAAAAGTTAATGTTTTGTTCCAAGGCGTAGGTGTAGACGCACCACAAGCACTTGCTAGAACGCTCAAAACTAGCAACAGACTAATTGTTAGAGCGAGTAGAACAGATTTTTTGTTTATTTTTGCCATACATAATCCCCCTTAATATACTTTGAGTATATAAAAATTATTTTAACAAAACAAATAAAATAACGTAAATCTAAGTTTTATTGCAAAATATATGCCGATTTTTTTGTTAATTACATATTTTTTATCTAAGTTATATCCTTTGTATATAGCAAATAATAGTTATTTGTAAACTTAATTTAACCCTAATAACGATTTACTAAGTTTGAAAATGTCGGTATTATCAATTTTGCTTTTTAACACTGAGTTTAGTTTTATTGTGCTTTGCGTTTTTTGAAATATAAAATATGGAACATCTTTGCTTGAATGACCTGAGCGTGTGTAGAGTGAATTGTTTATTTCGTCTTTTGTTTGATTGCTATATTTTAGTCCTCCTGTCTCGTGGTCGGCAGTTACTATTAAAGTAACATTAGTTTGAGATTGCAGTTTGCTGTGGCAAAGTTCAATACTTTTGTCAAAACTATTTAGATAGCTCATCATTCCAAAAATGTCATTTGAGTGGCTTCTTTTATCTATATGAGCCCCTTCTATCATCAAAAAGTATCCGTTAGGGAAATTTGCTTCTAAGTAGTTTACGGCGTAGTCGGTAAGCATTTCTAGAGTAGGCGATGTGTTACTTCCATTGGTTGCAACCACACTTTCAAAAACACCAAATTGTTTTGCTTGATTCATTTGCAAAAGCGATAAATCATTTTGGTAGTTATAACCTTTATCTATTAGCGTTTGTTTGTAGTTTTCATAAGTATTTTTCCCAGAACCTAAAAACAAGTCTATGTTACTTGTTAATTGACCTAAAATAATTTGGTCTGTATCGCCTCGTTTGTTTGCGTGTGAAGAAAATGAAGCAGGGGTAGCACCATACAAGTTATCAGTTGTGACAATTCCAACTCCAATGCCTTTGGCTTTGGCTAGTTCACTTATTGTTTGAATATCTGTGCCACGATGTCTTGATACTTCTTTGTTATCATATTTTTTTCCAGTTGCTAAACTACTTGCTGCAGCAGCACTGTCTGTTGGTGAAAATAATGCGTTAGAAAAAGTTGACACTTGACCTTGATTTTCAAATGATGTCATAAACATTTCTCTTTCGTAGAAACTAGAAGTTGCTTTGATATGATTAAAGCCCATTCCGTCGCCAATAAATAGAATAACTTTGTTTGAGCTGCCGAAAATTTTAGAAAAGTCTATCGTATTTAGTCTTGTATTTCTTGATATAATTAATCCTAAAAAGCCACCACATATTGCAAAAATAATTGAAAATACAACACAAATGCTAATTATAATTTTTCTTTTTTTTGTCATAGTTGTTTCCTCATAAAATAATAATATCATTAAAAACTATTACTTATCAAACATTTAGTAAGTTATAAAAATTTTAATATAAAGGAAAATGCTTTTTTAAAAAAATGCTAATTTTAATATATCTATGGCTAAATATAAAAAAATCGAAACCAGTTTTGGCTTCGATTTTTTTATGTAGTTGAATAGTGTTTAGTTGAAGTCAACTTCAAAATCTGCACAAGTCATTAAGTAGTGCGATTGTTTGTACACTTAAACCAATGCAAGGCTTTTCTTTTAACTCGTCAAACACAATTCTTAATACGCATACTCCGTTGTTGGTTTGCAAGATTTCCTTAATTTTATCTAGTTTTGGCTTTATTTGTTCTATAAATTTTGCAAACAAATCGTCTGTGTAAATGTTGGTTAAAGTGTCGGTTCTAAATAAACTTGGCACTTTTTTCATTTCCTTTAGACTCGGAATAAGTAATCACTTTATATGGTTTTAGTTTCAAAATTTTTTGCAAACTTTTAACATCATAATCATTTTTGAAGCGAATACTTAATGTAAAATGATATTTGTTCATTTTTTAATCCCCTTTGTAAAAAAATCCGAACCCTTTTTAGAGTTCGGATTAATTTTGTGGTGCGGATGAAGGGACTTGAACCCCCAAGGTTTCCCGCTAGATCCTAAGTCTAGTGCGTCTGCCAATTTCGCCACATCCGCGAATAAAAATGTCCGTTTCCGTTCACACGGCAAACGGAGCATTTTGGTGACCCATCGGGGATTTGAACCCCGGACAACCGGATTAAAAGTCAGGTGCTCTACCAACTGAGCTAATGAGTCATATTTGACAACTTTTATATTATAATGAAATTTTATGTCGTTGTCAATAGATTTTTAGATAAATTTCAAACAGACTAGAGTGGTTGGGGTGGCAAGATTTGAACTTACGCATGAGGGAGTCAAAGTCCCTTGCCTTACCGCTTGGCTACACCCCAGTGTATAGCCTGTTTGAAAGTGGTGCGTTTGAAGAGATTCGAACTCCCGACCCTCGCCTTAGAAGGGCGATGCTCTATCCAACTGAGCTACAAACGCATATTATGGAGCGGGTGATGGGAATCGGACCCACGCAGCCAGCTTGGAAGGCTGGAACTCTACCACTGAGCTACACCCGCAGTCTTTTAAATAATAGCACAATATTATCTTGTTGTCAACTATTAATTTTTATTTTTTACATTTTTTTACACTTTCTATTTTTGTGTGGCATCCGTAAAAAAACTTGTTCAAACTAGATAAAAAAATTTCCTTTAGGTATTGACTTTGTTTACTTTCTAGGTTAAAATGTTTGTAGCATAGAAAGGGAAGTAAAGACATGAAGTATAAAACTAAAAACCTTTTTGATGATACGGAAGAAACTAATTCGTTCATTGAAATTGACAATAATAAAGGAAAGATAGTAGATGGCCCTGACAAAAAGTCAGAAAGTAATCTTTCGATTGCTGAAGCAATGGATAAGTATTTTTACCCTAAGTTTAAGTCCTTATCGGATTATAAAAAAAGAATAGAAGATGTTTATCATAAAATTAACTTAAATATGCCACAAAATCCAAAGAGAAAACTGGTGGGCCTAAGAGTAATGTTGGAGACTTTGCTCTCTTTAGGACTTGGCTGTGCTACTGGTTTTGTTTCTTATTTGTTAAGTGGTTACGTGATGATTCCAACGCTTCTTGCTGGCGCAATTTCTACTGTTGTGTTTAGTTCAGTTGTAGGTATTATTGACCATGTTGCATATAGAAAAAGAGTTAAAAAGAAAAATGAAGCAGCAATAGCGCTCAATAATAAACTTTTAGAAGTTATTAATGATGATACGAAACTCATAGACAAAATTCTTAATGCTATTAATGATTTCAAAAAACAAGTTGATTTTAATCAACAAATAGCAATAGATGACCTAGGTCGTGTTCAAGACAGTGTTATTATGTTTAATAAGAAAATCTATAGATTGGTTCATGCATTATATAATGTCGCTGATGGTAAAAATGAAACACTGGTTAATCTAGTTGAAAAATACAAATATGCATACAATAGTTTTAAAGACACGAATGACATCTTGAATGATTTTAATATATTAAAAAAAATTCTCCCAACTTTACAAGTTTATGCACCTCAAATAATTGATCAAGATAATACAAATGTGATATACTCATTTAGACAGGAAGAAGCGAAACTTCTTATCAAAACAATTATTCCTTTTGCTCAAGTTCTAAATGTTACATATGGTAAGGTTTTTGAAAACTTCAAGGAAGCACAACGAAAAGAAGAAGAAAAAATTCTACAAGAAAAAATGCGCCAAAAAGAAGAAGAGAGAAAACGCTTAGAAAAAGAACAAGAAGAAGAAAGACTTCGCAAAGAAATTGAAAGAGAAAAATTTGAAAAAGAAAATAGCCAATACAAAAAATTTTTTGATAAATTTGGCATTGATGCAGAACTTGACCAAGATGAACTAACAAAATAAAATTTTCTAGCATTTTTGCTAGAAATATGCTCTCGTCGTCTAGTGGCCTAGGACGCTGGCCTCTCACGCCGGCAACACGGGTTCGAGTCCCGTCGAGAGTACCAATAAGATAGCAAACGCTATCTTTTTTTATTTTTATATTATAACTAATATTGCTATTATGTTCTGGAGATTTTGCGTTTTCTCAAATTTACTTGTTTTTTATTATTAGTTATTTT
>CATZIR010000007.1 GCA_958420145.1 uncultured Eubacteriales bacterium
AAAATATTTGCTCGTTATCGCATTTTGTTATGATACTGCCTTTTTTTATACCACTAAGGCTAAGGCAATCATAAATTTCTTGCGAACTAACCTTATTATTGCCATAAATTTTTATGTCACTAACAAACAAGTTGGACAGAATTATTAAAACAATAAAAACTGCTAGTCCTATGATGTAGCCAAAGCGCACTTTAAAGAATTCAATCGCTTTTTTTGCACCATAATACTCAATAACTGTAATAGTATAGCACGATTTATCTAAAAGTGCAAAAAGTTTTTTGAGATTGTGACTGCTAACAGTAAAATATATAGTTTTGTAGTTTTCACGGCAAATATCTAGCATTGCAATGTTGTTTTTTTTGAGCAATTTATAAAGTTTCGAGATATTTACGCCATAAATTTTGACCCTTGCACTACTTGTCTTCATCTTTAATTCCTTCCACTTCGATTTTATTAATATTTCCTATAATTTTTATCGAGTTCGTGCTAAATTCGGTAACAACAAGTTTTGTTCCAGAAATGCTTAATTCTCCTGTTTTTAGTTTTAGTGTAACGGTAGTGTCATCAAAAAATAAGATATCTTTGTATCCTTGAACAATGACAAGTTTGCCACCATAGTTTATGTAGCGATAACCTACGGCGTTATTTTTTAGTTCTTTCAATTCGTCTATAAAATCAAACATAATCTACCCTTAGAGTATTTTATGAGTTTGAAACCGTTTATAGGACAAAATGAGCATAAAAAAACAGTGACTTAGCACTGCCTTTTTACTAAAATGTTTGTTCGTCTTTGTTTGCTTGATATTTTTCAACCATTCTGCGTGACATTTCTCTGCAAATGTAAATTCTTTGAACTTTTAGCAAGTTGATATCTTCAATTTCTTTTGGATATACTGGCTTTTCTGCCTTTTTGTCAAGATGAGCCATTGCTTCAAAGTAATTATCACGAACATCTTCTAGGTCTTCGATTTTTCTTTCGATGTGTTTAAACATAGCCATTAGATGTCCAAAATTTAGTTTTTTAACTTTTTCAATAAAACTAGCGTAGTTGCTTTCGATTTCTTCATCTACTGACTCGTTTGCATTAGTTAAAATTTCTTTAACTTCTTTGCCACTTAGTTCATACTTGTTTCTCTTAAAAATTCTCATTTTTTCACCCCTTTTTTCTTATTTTATTAATATTCTAAAACTTTGGTTTTAGTATATCTGTAAACATAATAGTTTTCATTTCTGGAGAAAGATTATCTATCTGCTCTTTAATGGTCAAGTTTTTATTGCTCTCTACAACTGCTTGTTTTGTGACCATATTTTTGTCAGTGGTTTCCACATTGTCCACAATTTCTTTAACAGGCTCAACTGGTGTTACTTCTGCAACTGTTTCTACTTTTGAATTTTCTGCTTGAACGGGAATAACTTCAGTCTTTTTTTCTTCCTGTTTTTTAGCATTTTTTTCTTCTTGCTCTTTTTTCTCTTTCTCTAGTTTTTCTTCTTGTTTTAGTCTTTCTTGTTCTTCTTTTTCTTTTTTGGCTTTTTTTCTAATTTTTAGTGAATTTATAAAGTATAAAAAGAAGGTTGATAAAATAACAACCGAAAGTAAAACTATAATTACAATTTCTAAAGTTCCCATTTTAACCTTCTTTATTTTTAACTATTATTTGTTACTTGAAAAGTCGTCGTTGTCCTTTTTTGGAGTAGCGATTTGTTTTCTCATTTCTGTATCAGCCATAACGTTTTGAATTCTGTAGTAGTCCATAACGCCCATTTTGCCATTTTTGAATGCTTCTGCGATTGCTTTTGGAACTTCTGCTTCGGCTTCTACAACGCTTGCTCTCATAGACTCAGTTTTTGCTCTCATTTCTTGTTCGGCAGCAATAGCCATAGCCTTTCTTTCGGCAGCCTTTGCTTCGGCAATTTCTTTTTCTGCTTGTGCTTCCAATTTCTTTAGTTCTGCACCAATGTTGTCACCAACATCAATGTCTGCAATATCAATAGACAAAATTTGGAACGCAGTGCCATCGTCTAGACCTTTATCTAGAACTACTTGTGAAATTAGGTCTGGGTTTTCCAAAACTTCTTCGTGTGTTTGAGCAGAACCGATTGTTGTTACGATACCTTCGCCAACACGAGAAATAATTGTTTCTTCGCCTGCACCACCAACAAGTTTGTTAAGGTTTGTCTTAACTGTAACTTTTGCTAGAACCTTTAATTCAATACCGTTTTTAGCAACAGCACTAATTAATGGTGTTCTAATAACTTTTGGTGTAACACTTTCCTTTACGGCTTTTAGAACGTCACGACCAGCAAGGTCGATAGCCTTTGCAGAATCAATGTTTAGATTGATTTTAGCACTATGAGCAGAAATCAATGCAGATACAACTGCTCCTACATTACCACCTGCCATTGCGTGTGTTTCTAGTTCGTTAATGTTGATGTCTAGACCTGCTTTCTTTGCATTGATGAATGCGTCTACAACTAGGTCTACATTAACTCGTCTTAGTTTCATACCAACTAGTCTAGCCATACTGATGTAAGTTCCAGAAACCAAACATCTAAACCAAGTTCTAACTGGAACAACAACAAAGAACATAATTATGATGAACAAAATTATGCCTAACAAAATTGCTAACCAAATTGGAAATGAACTTTCCATAATCAAATTTGTGTTCATAAATTTACTCCTATTTATTTTCTTCTTTTTTAACAATAATAGTGCTACCGTCTACTTCTACAACTTTAACCTTAGTGTCAGCGTCTATGTAGTCACCATTTGAAATACCTTGATACTCAACATTGTCTAATTCCATTTTGCCGATTGGTTTGCAAATTGTTTTAGTAACACCAATCTTGTTGATTAGAAAGCCGTAGTTTTTGCTATCGTCTGCATAATCTGTTGGAATTGATGTTGATGCTTCTATTATTGGTGTTTTAGAAAGTAATCCATATCTAGCACTTCTAATACCAATTAATAAAAATAGTGCAATCGCAATTATGATAATCGCAAGAAGGGTAACAAAATGCAGAATGTTTTTGCTTGTTACAACTCTAAACACAACAGAAAACACAACAAGTGTAATTCCAGTTATGCCACATACTCCAAAACCTGGAATAAAGATTTCAATGGCAAGCAAAATCAGTCCAACCACTAAACAAATAGCAGTTACTAGACCATATGTGCCTTTAAACAAAGTTGTAATCGCTTCTAGCATAGTTATTTCTCCTTTTGTCGTAGATATTATACAATAACATTTTCAAAATGTAAATAGGTAATTGAAAAATTTTTCTCTAATTTTTTATGTTTTTTAGTGTTCTTTCGTAGTAAAAAAGGTATTGTTGTGCGTAGCCCGAGTTACTTCCAAACTTTTCGGTTAAAAACTGACGAATTTTTAGACGATTAAGTGGCCTTGAACTATTTTTGATTTCAATAGGTGCAAAATATTCTCTATACACTTTTTCTATCCACGTGTCGACTGGAAAATACTCCATTTTGTGATAGCCAAAAAGCATTATGCAATCTGCAACTTTTTGACCAATTCCAGTGATTGATAAAAGTTCTTTTTCCATTTCTAATACTGGTTTAGATTTGAAAAAAGCAAAGTCAAAATCAGCAAAATATTTTATGACATTAACCAAAAATTTTGCTCTATAGCCAGCACCCAAGTCCTTGAAATCTTGCTCGGTTGCAGTTTGCAGTTGTTTTGGAGACGGAAAAGCGTAATGCTCCCCCATATTGCTTCCAAATTTTTCGCAAATTTTCTCTATTATTAATTGTATGCGCTTTATGTTGTTATTTTGTGATATAACAAACGAAATTGTGGCTTCAAATTCGTCTTGATTTAGTATTCTAATACCCTTTCCTTTACTAACGGCATCTACCATAAAGTCTTTGTTGTCACTTAGATTTAGCACAGTGGTTTTTATAGCACTATAGTCGGTTTCAAGGTCGAAATAGTTTATAAAATATGGAACATCGTCGGTTATTATATTATAACTAATTATTCGTCCATTCTCACTATAATTTGGCTCTATTTTTGCACATTTGTCTTTGCTATAAACTATGTAGTTTTCGTCCACTTTTTTGAACCTAAAAACTTGCCCACATTCAAGTATGTGCATAGGACAAAAATCTTCAGCGTTAGTTATTACAATCTTATTTTTATCTACTGTGTAAATCATATTAAAATTATAGCAAATTTTTGCTAAAAAATCAAATGCAAAATATGGTAAGAAAAACAAAAAAGTTTACTCTAAAAATAAAGTAAACTTTTTTTTATCTTATAAAGTTTATAGTATTGCGTCCACAAAGTCGTCAACGTTGAATGGAAGCAAATCGTCTATGCCTTCGCCCACACCAACAAACACTACTGGAATTTTGAGTTTATTGACAATTTCAATAACCACTCCACCCTTGCTTGTGCCGTCTAGTTTAGTCAAAATTATACCGTCTAGCCCAACTGCTTCGTTAAAATACTCTACTTGTGGAATTGCGTTTTGACCTGTTGTTGCATCAAGAACAATGTATTTTTTATACTGGCAATCTGGCCATTGGTTGGTTACAACCTTGCTAATTTTTTTGAGTTCTTCCATTAGGTTGACTTTGTTATGAAGTCTGCCTGCTGTGTCGATTAGCAAAACGTCGTCTTTTTTGGACTTAGCACTTTGAACAGCGTCAAATACAACGCTTGCACTATCTGCCCCTTCGGCTTGCTTTATAATTCTTACTTTGGCTCTATCTGCCCAAACTGTAAGTTGGTCGCTAGCAGCTGCTCTAAAGGTATCGCCTGCTGCAAGAACAACACTCTTTTTTTGAGATTTATAGTAGTTTGCTAGTTTGCCGATTGCAGTTGTTTTGCCTACTCCATTAACGCCAAGAAGCATAATGGAAAGTGGGAAACTATCTTCTTCTCGCTCAACATTTTGCAAAATTTGTTTGATAGCGTCTTTCAAAACTTTGATAAATTCGTCTTGTGTTTTGATTTTTTGCTTTTTGCAAGTGGCTCTAACATTTTTAATAATCTCTGCTGATGTTTCTACTCCAATATCGCTTGATATGAGCGAATATTCAAGGTCGTCAAAGAATTCGTCGGTTAGTTCTCCTGAGCCAAAAATCATTGATAATTTTCTTGCCAAACTATCTTTCGTTTTTTTAAGTCCTGCGAATATTTTACTGAAAAATCCCATTTTTGCTCCTTTTTTTGTTATTTTTTTGAATTTTATGCTAATTTTTTATGAAAATTAAGCACTTGCTGAATTTTTTCCTTCTTGTTCGATAGCGTCAGAAAGTTGAACGCTTACGATTTTGGATACACCTTTTTCTTGCATTGTAACACCATACAAACTGTCTGCAAGTTCCATTGTTGGCTTTCTATGGGTGATAACAATAAATTGTGTTTCACTAGAAAATCTTTGCAAGTATTTAGCGAATCTTCCAACATTGGCTTCGTCTAGCGCGGCTTCAATTTCGTCTAACAAAACGAATGGCATTGGTCTTAGTTTCAAGATTGAGAACAAGATTGCAATCGCTGTTAAGGCTTTTTCACCACCAGATAGAAGCGTGATGTTTTGAAGTTTTTTGCCCGGTGGTTCGGCGATGATGTCGACGCCTTGAACACCTTGCCAAAGTTTTGATTGATAACATTAAATGCTGTTTCAAATCTTGTGGTCATTTCGGTTTCAAGTTCGCTGATAATTTTTGTTAGGTCTGCTTCGGCTTTTAGAAGGTCGTCATTTTGAACAGAAAGTTCGTTATATCTTTCTTCTTGAAGTCTACTGTCTTCGATAGCATTTACATTGACATAACCTAGTTTGTCGATTTCTCTTTTGTAGATAATTTTCTACTCTAAACTCGACTGCTGTGCCATAAGTAAGTCCGTAGTCTTCCCAAACTCTGGCTTGCATATTTTCAAGTTCTGTTCCAATTTTTGATAGGTTCAAATTCTCTTGGAATTGTTTGTCTTGCAACTTACTAATTCTGCTAGAAAGTGTCATACGATTTTCGTCTAGCACTTTTAGTTCTTGTTGAAGTTTTGCTTTGTATTCGTCTAGGTGTGCAATTTTATCGTTAATTGCTTCTAGTTTTGTGTTGATTGCCTTGTATTCGGTGTTTTGTTGTTTTTGACTAATAATTATCTCTGCGTTTTCTATTGTCTTAGAATTTTGAGAAATAATTTCGCTGATATCTTCGAGATTTTGCATTGTTACTTCGTGTTCTTGCGAAAGTCTAACGATATCTTCGTCTATGCTCACATTTTCACTTTTTAGTGATGCAATTTTAACTTTTACATCAAGCACTTTTGCGTTGTATTCATCTCTTTCTCTCTTTAGGTTTTCAAACTTTTGCTGGCGTTTTTGAATACTTTCGTTGGCGCTAGATTTATTTGAATTAATGCTGTTTTGAACTGCATCATTTTTG
This sequence comes from uncultured Eubacteriales bacterium, assembly GCA_958420145.1. Taxonomy (GTDB): domain Bacteria; phylum Bacillota; class Clostridia; order Christensenellales; family UBA1242; genus CAKVNM01. The sequence goes on from CATZIR010000007.1 coordinate 6,410, forward strand.
TTTAGGCTCAAATCTATTGCTTTGATTTTTGCTTGTAATGACGCATTTTCGTCCTGCAAAGATTTTAGATTTTGTTCTAATTCTTCGATTTCTTGGCTAACTTTTTGCCTATTTTCTTGAACTTTTGCATAAGACACGCCACAATCATATTTTTTTGTAGACAAATTTGTCTGTTTGATTTCAAGTTCTTCTAAACTTTGTTTTTGGTTTTTGAGTTCTAATTCCTTGTCGGTTAGGTCTTGTTTTAGAGAAACAAGTTGCTTTTCGATGTCTTCGATTTCTCTTTCTCTGCCCACCACACTGCTTGCTGAGTATTTTTTACTACCACCCGTCATAGAACCTTGTGGGTTGATAACATCGCCGTCTAAGGTCACAATCTTAAAGCCATATCTTGTTTGTTTTGCAAGATTTACTGCTGTTACTAGATTGTCGACAATAACTGTTCCACCAAGCAAGTTTTCAAAAATTGCTGATACTTTTTTGTCGTAAGAAATTAGTTTGTTTGCAACACCATACGCACCTTTTGTGCTAGCAATATCTCTTTCAAACATAGAAAGATTTCTTGGTTTCATTGCACTAATTGGCAAGAATGTTGCTCTACCAAAATTGTTTTGTTTTAGGTATGCAATAAGTTTTTTTGCATTTTCTTCGTCGTCGGTAACGATGTTTTGAACTTGTGAACCAAGTGCCATTTCGATTGCCGTTTCAAACTCTTTTGGAACGCTCATAAGTGAAGCAACAACGCCCACAAATTTTGTTTTTAGAACTGCGTTTTCGTTTGCCTTTTGTAGCAAAACTTTTACTGCACCATTAAAACCATCGTAGTTCTTTTGCATATCAACTAACATTCTGTGGCGAGAATCCATAGAAGCAATAGTTGAATATAACGACGCAATCTCTTGTTGATTTTGGCTAATATTCGACTTTAGAATAGCAATATTTTCGCTGTTTGTTTTAATCTCACTATCAAGTAAAGTATTTTCGCTAGAAAGTTTAACATAGTCGTTTTCTAGCATTTGCATAGTTGTCTTTGCTGTGGTTAGTTTGTTAGAAAAAGTATTGATAGAACTTACAACACTTGCTTGTCTGTCTATAGCGCTCACTTTTTCGGCATTTAGTTTAGAAATATCTGCCTTGATGTCGCTAAGTTTATCGAGAGCAGTTATCATTAATTGTTGGTTTTCTTCTGCCTCATCTTCACTTTTTGTTAATTCATCTACGATTGAAAGATATTTTTCACTAATTTTTTGAGATTCAGTATTAAGTCTTTCTATCTCTTGTTCGTTTTGAACTTTTTTGTTTTGACGGTTAGATTGCGTTTCTTCGATTAATGATAATTGTTCTTGTGCCTTTAACAAATCTTGTTTATATTTTTCGGCTTGGTCTTTTAATAGATTTAGTCTTTCTCTTAGAACATTGGTTTCGCCAGAACTTTTTTCTAGTGCAACTTTTAGTTCGGTTGTTTGCTCGTAGAGTGACTTCATATTGATATCAATTTTGTTGATATCGTCCATATTTTTGTTATAGTTATCGATAGTTGTGTTCAACTCTTTTTGTTTAGCATCTGTCTCTTCGACAAGTGCATGAATTCTATCGTTAATAACTCTACGGTTTTCTTCTGCGTTTTCGTAGTTGTATATGTAGTTGTTAATCTCGTAAGATTTTAACTTTTCTTTGTAGTCCAAATATTTTCTTGCAGTTTCTGCTTGTTGTTTTAATGGAGTTAGTTGTCTATCAATTTCAAGCAAAATATCATTAACTCTGGCTAGGTTATCTTTTGTTCTAGCAAGTTTTCTTTCGGCATCTTGTTTTTTGAATTTGAATTTTGCTATACCTGCTGCTTCTTCAAAAATTGCTCTACGATTTTCTGGTTTTGAAGAAACGATTTCTTCTACCTTACCCTGACCGATAATAGAGTAACCGTCACGGCCAATGCCACTATCGTGCAAAATGTCTCTAATATCTGCCAAACGGCAAGTGTTTTTATTGATTAGGTATTCACTTTCGCCCGAACGATACAACTTTCTTGTTAGAGCGACTTCGTCGTAGTCAACATCTACCATTCTTTCGGTGTTATCTAAAACTAGCGATACTTCGCAGTAAGAAAGTGACTTTCTCTTTTCTGTTCCATTAAAAATGACATCTTGCATACTTGTTCCACGCAAGAGTTTGCTACTTTGTTCGCCCAAAACCCATCTAATCGCATCGGCAACATTACTTTTGCCACAACCATTTGGTCCAACAATCGCAGTAATACCACCAACAAAATCAACAACTGTTTTGTCGGCGAATGATTTGAAACCTTGTAATTCTATTCTCTTTAAGTTCAAAACAATATCTCCAAAAATAAATTTCATTTTATTATATCATAGATATAATAATTTTTTCAAGTGAATAATAAAAAAAACAAAAATTCTTTTGTAAATTTTTGTTAATTTTTTGTGATATTTAGTATCAATTATTTTTGTTTTGTTAACATCTCGTAGGCTAATTTAGCGCACAAACTTTCAGCCAATTTTTTGCTTTTGGCACTTTGCGTAACAACACTTTTGCCTTGAATTTTGAGTTCTATTGTAAACTCTGGTTCGTGAGCAAGTCCACTCTTTTTTATAAGCACATATTCTATGGTATTTGTGCCTGATTGTTGCACTAATTCTTGCAATTTTGTTTTGTAGTCCACTATCTCATGCAAAAGTGAATTTACTCTATCTTTGCTTAGGTTTAGTTTGTCAAAAATAAACTTTTTGGCATTATCAAAGTTGCTATCTAGGTATATTGCCCCAACGATAGATTCAAACAAATCACACATAACATTTTTGCTGTTATGTGGGTTAAAATTTTCACTTTTTAGGTTTGATATAACACCCATTTCGTCTATCACAGCACTCAAACTGTCACTTGAAACAAGATATGCTTTTATCTTCGATAGATAACCTTCGTCGTAGTCATAGTTATTATACAAAAAATCGGTTGTCACGAAATTTAGCAAACTATCGCCCAAAAATTCTAGTCTTTCGTTGCTCTCTATGTGATGAGTATAGGCAAAAGAACTGTGTGTAAAAGCAGTCACAAGTAGTGACTTATCTGTAAACACATAACCAATTTTTTGTTCTACGCTTTCATAATCAAACATTTTTTATTCTTCTTCTATTTTAATATCTAAACTCTCTAAACTTGACTGAATTTTTGCATTGCAGTTGCTTTCGCTAAATTTAATTGCTTGTCTAACACATTCTTTTATGCTACCTGCTTTTGAGTTGCCATGTGCTTTGATAACTGTCTTTTTTAGTCCCAAAAATGGCGAGCCACCATAGTTAGAATAATCAAAAGTTTTTAGCATTTCTTTGAGTGGTTTTTTGATTAATAAGCCACCAATTTTGCCTTTTAGTCCACTTGTTTTGATAGTAGATTTTAATAGGTCAACGATGGTTAAAACTGCACCCTCACTTGCTTTTAGTAGTGTGTTACCAGCAAAGCCGTCACTCACTACAACATCGTAGTCACCACTTAGAAAATCTCTTGCTTCCATATTGCCAACAAAGTTTATTGGGAGTTTAGCCATATGTGGAGCAGTTTTTTTAACAAGGTCATTGCCCTTTTCGTCTTCTGTTCCAACAGATAGTAGTGCTACTCGTGGATTTTCCACACCCGTCATAGCAGTATAGTAGTTTGAACCCATAACTGCAAAATGCAACAAATTAATTGGCTTGCAGTCCATATTTGCGCCACAGTCTATAAGCAAAACTGGTGAGCCTTTTTTGGTTGGAACAAATGGACAAAGTGCAGGTCTAGATAGTCCTTTTAGTCTGCCAATTTTCATAAATCCACCAGTCAAAACAGCCCCTGTGCTACCAGCAGAAATAAGAGCCACGGCATCGTCATCGCTCTTTAACATTTCTAGTCCCTTTACAAGCGAACTATCTTTTTTGGTTCTAATTGCTTCCGTAGGCTTATCGTTATTAGTTATCACATCTTTTGCGTCTAAAATATGAAGCCTACTCTCGTCAAAGCCAAAGTCTTGTTCGGCCTTTATTTTTTCTAGTTCTTGTTTTATTTTTTCTTCGTCGCCACTAAGCACAATTTCTACATTTTGAAACTCTTGCAAAGATAAAACTGCACCATTAACAATGGCATTTGGTGCATAATCGCCACCAAAAGCGTCTAAAATAACTTTCATATCGTTCTCCAATACAGCGTTAGTATACAATAAAAGTATTTTTTAATCAAACGAATTACAAAAAGTCGTAAAAAAACAAGGCATAAAGCCTTGTTAATTACTATTTTGCTTTCTTTTCGTCCTTTTGCATACTGATAACTTCTACGCCATCGTAGTAACCACATTTTTTGCAAACTTTGTGTGGTAGTTTCATTTCGTGACAATGTGGACATTCAACAACATTTGGTGCTGAAACTTTCCAGTTTGCTGCGCGTCTTGAATCTCTTCTTGCTCTTGAAACTTTCTCCTTTGGAACTGCCATATCTAAACCTCCTAATTGAGTTCTTTATAATTTAACTTATTGATTATAAACTTTTTTCAAACAAAAGTCAATCACTTTTTTATATTTATTACTTATTTATTTTTTGCAAAACATCTACTGTTTCTCTTGCGATTGCAAGTTCTTCGTTGGTTGGAATAACATACACTTGAACCTTGCTACAATCTGTGCTAATTTTGCCTGCTTGACCACGAGGAAGAGAATAGTTTGCTTTTTTATCAAATTCTATGCCCAAAAATTCCATGTCTGTCAAGATTAATTCTCTAAGTTCTGGAGTGTTTTCGCCAACGCCTGCTGTAAAGCAAATGCCGTCTACTCCGTTCATAATTGTGGCATATGCACCGATATATTTTTTAACACGATATGCAAGCATTTCTAGGGCTAATTTTGCTTGTTTGTTGCCGTTTGCGATTGCTTGTTCAATGTCACGCATATCGCTAGATACTTCACTGATTCCAAGTAGTCCACTCTCTTTGTTAAGCATTTCAGTTACTCGTTGAAGTGACCAGCCTTTTTTCTTTGCAACAAAGTTCAAAATGTTAGCATCAAGGTCACCTGCTCTTGTGCCCATAATCATACCTTCTAGTGGTGTCATACCCATAGATGTATCAACACACTTTCCGTGGTCTTCGGCAGTGATAGAAGAACCATTTCCTAGGTGGCAAGTGATTAGTTTTAGGTCTTCCATTGGTTTGCCCATAAAGTCCGCAAGCATTTGTGCAACAAACTTGTGAGATGTGCCGTGAGCCCCGTATCTTCTAACCTTATAGTCACGATATAGTTCCATAGGCAAAGCATATAGATATGCTTTTTCTGGCATTGTGCTTAGGAAAGCAGTATCAAAAACTGCAATGTTTGGAATGTCTGGTGCAGACTTCATGCAGCCTTCAATTCCTGCTGCGTTTGGAATCGCGTGAAGTGGTGCGAAATCTACAAGTCCCTTTAGGTCCTTAACGATTTCTGGGGTTACTAAACAAGATTCGCAATATTTTTCGCCACCAGACACAATACGATGACCAAAAGCGTCGATTTCGTGAATGTCGTGAATTACACCAATTTGTGGGTCACAAAGTGTAGACAAAATTAGATTGATTGCCACAGTATGATTTGGCAAGTCTTTTTCGATGATTGTTTCTAGTCCCCTTGCCTTGTGTTTTAGAAATGATTTTTCAAGTCCAATTCTCTCTGCATTGCCTTTTGCCAAAACTTCTTCGTTATCCATATCAAGAAGTTGATATTTTAGGCTTGAACTACCTGCGTTTACTACTAATACTTTCATATTTTCTCCTAATAATTTAAATATAAATTTATTATACAATTTTTTAAACAAAATGTCTATACTTTTTTATTTACTCTCTAAGAATTTTTGTTTTGCCTTTGCGTTTATCAGTCTTTTTATCTTGTGAACATACTTGCTTGCCACATCAACTCCAAGATGATACGCTTCTAGCATTGCCTTTTTAGACCAATCTTGCTCGTCGTTAGTGGACGAAATGGAGATTGTATAATCTAAAATGTCCGATTTCTTCTGTCTTTCTAGCTCATGTTTATTTTGCATAAGTCCAAAAGAACACATAATAATTTTTACTACAGAATTAATCTTTTGCTTTTTAACATACTTTGGCAAAACGTCAACTACAATAACAAAGTCTGCTCCCATATCTTTTACAACATCGAATGGAATGTTATTGACAACACCACCATCAACTAGCATCATTCCGTCTTTTTTTACTGGCTTGAATAGTCCCGGAATTGCCGTGCTTGCCATAATTGCTTCACCAAAATTTCCCTTTTTAAAGATATATGGCTTGCCAGTATAAAGGTCGACTGAGACACATCTAAAAGGTATTTTTGTTTTTTCTACAAGCGAAACATTTGCAATTTGCTCAAAATATGCTGGCATTTTGTCGGTAGAAAAAATACCGTCTTTCAAAACACTAAACACATTTAGTTTTGTAATTTTCTTTATATCAAATTCGTTTAGTAGTCCAACCATTTTGTCTGCACTCATCCCACTAGCATAAAGTCCACCTATAACCGACCCCATACTTGTTCCTGCGATGCAGTCAATTTTTATGCCGTTTTCTTCTAGAACTTTTAATACTCCGATATGAGCAAAACCTAGTGCTGCTCCGCCTCCAAGTGCGAGTCCTATCTTAAACTTCTTTCCGTTTTTTGTTATCATACAATTCTTGCTCCAATAATAGATATATTGTAAATGAAAAGTTTACAAAAATCAACAATAATTTTCAAAAAAAATAACAAAAATTTTGTAGTATTTTTGGCTACCATATTTTTGTTATTATTAACCTTTTGCATAGTTTTTAACCCCAAAAAATATATTGCTTCTTGCTATAGTGGACTGGCTGTTTGGGCTACTTGTGTTTTGCCAAGTCTGCTTCCCTTTTTCGTGATTACAAAACTGCTATGCGAAATGCGTTCGTTA
>CATZIR010000008.1 GCA_958420145.1 uncultured Eubacteriales bacterium
ATGTACACGCTTTTTTTACCTTGACCATATGGCAAACTATCTTCGACTGAGTAAACTTCTTTTTCTATCCAGTCAAACTTGCCTTTACTATCTTGTTTTGTGCCAAAGTCGTGATATTCTTTTACATTTCTTGTTTCCTTAACAAAAGTATTAACTTTGCAAATATCGTGGAGCAAGCCCATAAGGGTTGCACTCTCTAGCGAGCAGTGATTAGTCCAATCGTCTCCATATTCGCTTTTTAATAATTTTACAAGACGATTATATACGTTGATTGAGTGCTGACATAGTCCGCCTTCGTAGTTGCTATGAAATTTTGTGCTAGCAGGTGCTGTAAAAAAATCTGTTGTGTCTAGCCACTCTAAAAATTTATCCAAGCCTTCTCTATGAACATTTTGCCTCATTATGTCTATAAACTCTTGTCTTTTGTCTTCCATTGTTTTCCGTCCTTTAATAGTAAAATTATACACTAACATCTGCTTTTTTGCAATTAAAAAGAGAAGTAATGCCGATTATTAAAAGTTATTTGTAAAAATATAGTCCCTTGTCGAAATTTGTTGCATTTTAAAAAATTCGATAAGATTTGCTTAAAATTTATAAATAATAATGTTGATAAGTGGCTAAAAACCTATTATAATATAAGCATAAAGGAAGCAATAAAAATGATTAACGCAATTAAGACAATCGAGAAAAACAACCTAATAAAACCTAACGAAAAAATTGGTGTTGCCGTTAGTGGTGGCATCGACAGTATGTGTTTATTACACTTTTTGAATTCACAAAAAGAAAAATTTGGCATTGAAATTTTAGCGATTAACATCGACCACCAAATTAGACCAAACAGCGAAAGCGATAGCAATTTTGTTATTAACTACTGCAAAGAAAATAACATTGCGTGCCACTCATTCAAAGTTGATGCACTAAACTACTCTAACACCAACAAACTAACAATCGAAGAAGGCGCTAGAATTCTAAGATATGGTGTTTTTGATAGTTTACTAAAAAAGAAAATTGTTGATAAGATTGCCATTGCACACCACAAACAAGACCAAGTAGAAACAATAATGCTCAATCTTTTGCGTGGAAGTGGACTAAAAGGCGTTAGTGGTATGGAGTATAGTTCCAACGGCTACATAAGACCTTTTCTTGACTGTGACAAGAGTGAAATTTTAGCATATCAAAGCAATAACAACATTCCGTTTGTAGAAGACGAAACCAACCAAGATACCGAATATTCACGCAATTACTTAAGACAAAGTATCATTCCTATGTTAAAGGAACATTGGAAGAATTTTGAAAACAATATCTTGAACTTTTCTAAAATTTGCAAACAAGATGATACATACATAAATAACAGCATTTGTTATGATAATTTGGTGTTTGAGAAAAATTTAGTAAAAATTCCGCTAAATATGTTTGTTCTCTCACCTGCAATAACCAATAGACTTATTAGAAAGGCATTATCTCACCTAAACGCACTAAAAGACATTGAACAAAAGCACCTAAAAATTATCACTCAACTAGCACTAGAAAGTGACAACGGCACTAAAATTAACTTACCTAATAATCTTATGGCAACCAAAGAATACGACTACCTAACCTTGCATCAAAAAAAGAGCAACAAAACTTTTATTACATACGATTTTAGACTAGGCAAACAAAAACTTTTTGAAAAAGATATAGAAATTAAAAAAGTTAAAAAAATTGACAAAGTTACTCAAAACGGCGCACATATTGTAGACTACGACAAAATTCCTAAAAACGCCATTTGGAGAATGAGAGAAAACGGCGACACCTTCACAAAATTTGGAGGCGGAACAAAAAAACTAAAAGACTACCTAATAGACAAAAAAATTCCGTCTAGGCTACGAAACGAAATTCCACTTTTAACATTAGGAAAAGAAGTGTTGATAGTTTTGGGAGTAGAAATTAGCGATAAATTAAAAGTCGACGAAAACACAAAAAACTATTGCATAATAAAGTATTAAAACAAGCCTACCCTATTGGTAGGCTTTTTGTTACAGTTTTAATTGATTTTTTGCGTAAAATTTTTTATACTTATTTTATGAAAAACAAAAAATTATTTTTATTTGATATTGACGGCGTTATTAGACTTGGTGACAAAATTATAGACGGCTCAATAGAACTTTTTGAGCAAATTCAAAAAAATGGTGGTAAAAGCATATTTCTAACAAACAACTCAACAAAAAGTTCGCATGACTATGTTCAAACATTCATTGATTACGGCTTTCGTGGTGTTGACAAAACCAACTTTTTGACTGCACTAGATGTTGCTGGAGAGTTTTTGTTAAGTCACCACAAAGACGATTTGATTTTTGCATTCGGCACAAAATCTTTCAAAAACTATCTAAAAAGCAAGAGCTTAAAAGTAACCTGCGACCCAGACGAGAAAAACCTCAAAGTTGTTATCGTGGGCTACAACAACGAAATGACATATCAAGATATCTGTGATGTGTGCAAAGTTTTGCAAACAACTAATGCCGAATATTACGCAACCAATATGGACACTGTCTGCCCTGTCACCTTTGGTTTTATTCCTGACTGTGGTGCAATATGCGATTTTATTTTTAGTAGCACAAACAAAAAACCAAAGTTCTTGGGCAAGCCTACACCTGATATGATAAACTTAGCACTAAACCAAAGTGGTTATAAAAAAGAGCAAACCGTTATGGTTGGAGATAGACTCTACACTGACATTGCTTGTGGAATTAACGCACAAGTTGATACTATCTTGGTTTTGACTGGCGAAGCAAAACTAAGTGACCTAGACACAACGCCATACAAACCAACATTTGTTTATAACTCTGTTAAAGATATTTTTAGCGAGATAAAATAGAAAAAAGAAGCACCAAATAGGTGTTTCTTTTTTGTTTTTTTAATAAAAAATTGAGTTTTTTAGCAATTTTTCTTGAAAAATTACATAAATTTTAACTTTTTATAGTTTTTCTGTGTCTATCTCTTTGTCTGCAAACTTTTCAAAATCTTCTTCGCCTTCGATTTCAACTTCGGCTTGTTCGCTAGAATTTTCTTCTACTTTTTCTTCTTCGTCATCTTCTTTCTTCGCTACTTCTTTGTTTGATGGATGGTTTTCGCCACTTAGCATACCATTTTTGTCTAGAAGAATAAATAGCACTGCACCGATAATTTCTAGTACCGAGTTCATAATAGCACCAACGCCAATGTATACTCTATACTTAGCACAAGTGATGATTACAAAAATTAGTTCTGCCACGCTTAGTGAAGCAATTACGATAAGTAGAATGCTAACAAGTTTTGCATAAGTCCAGCCTTTTACTGATTTTTTAACTTCGATTACACCTGTTTTTTGCAAAATTCCAAAAATACCGATATTTAGTAGCAATAACACTGCAATAATATGGAAAAATTGGAAGAATGACACTACAAATTCTAGGAATCCACCTAATTTGTAAAATTCCATTGCGTTATAGCCTGTCATATTAGAAAAGTATGGAATTTCAAACAAAATTAAAAGCAAAAGTGCAAATCCTACTGCAATAACTGAATGAAGCATTGTTTTTATTTTATTTTTCATACTAACATCTCCTTATAAATATTATATAACTTAGCATAAATAAATTAAAACAATTTTCAACAATTATTACGATTTATTCTCATTTTTCAATAAAAGTTCCACAAATTCCGTCATTTTTTCCATCTAAAACTGTAATACCGTTTGCCCTGCAAATCCCTTCTTTGTTGAACAAACATTCTGCGTTGCACTTGATGTCTACATTTTCTTTTGCCCTAAATGGAGCGATTTCTGGCGCTTGTTCAAACATATTTTTAGAAAGTTTTTCTACTTTTTTATTACAATCTTTGCAGTATGTTCTGCACTCCGTTTTTTTGCTAACATGAATTTCGTTTGCTCTACAAGCATATCTATCGTTGTGCTTGCAATTTGTTTTATTACATCTTAAATCCATAATATACCCCTAAGTTATTTTTTGCATTATCAAAAAATATATACTTTGCTTTGGCTTGAACTTAACTTTTTTACTGCAAAAATTTACTATATGAAATATTGACAAATTTGCGTCTTTAACCTATAATAAAAGCATATAAGGAGAAAAATATGCAAGTAGTTTTATTAGTAGATGTTAAAGGAACAGGAAAAAAAGGAGATATTTGCAAAGTTAGTGATGGCTATGCTCAAAACTTTTTGATAAAAACTGGCAAAGCAAAGATTGCAGACAATACTGCACTAAACGAAAATGCACAAGCAAAACAAGCAAAACAATATCACTACGAACAAGACAAACTAAGAGCCGAAGAACTTAAAAGCAGGCTTGATAATGCCAGCATTACCCTAAAAATTAAGGGTGGCGAAAATGGTAGAACATTTGGTTCTATCAACAGCCAAGAAATTGCTAACGAACTAAATAGCAAGGGTTACACAGTAGACAAAAAGCAAATTCTACTAAAAGAGCCAATAAAAAATGCAGGCAGATACACAGTAGAAGCAAAACTATTCACTGGAATAATTGCCAAGTTTGTTGTTGTTGTAGAAATTTTATAGGAGAAAATTATGGCAAAAGAATTAACACCCGAAGAATTAGAAAAAAAGAAAAAAGCAGACAAAGTTAAATTTAGAATTAGTTTGACTGTTTCTTTACTTGCTGTGGCTGGTGCTGGTGGATATGTTTTAAACAATGCCCATCAAAAACAAGAAAGATTTGTTGGCGTGGACACTGATAGATTTAGCAAAACAATTTTTAATGTTCCACAAACTCTTCCAATCGAAAATGGTACAGTAAAAATTAATATTAAAAATGTGTTCAGCGAAGCACAACTAGAAAAAATAAAACAAGGCATAGAAGAACTTGACAATGTTGCCGAAGGCATTAACTACGAAGTTCATTTTAATGAAGATAACTTTAAGAAAGGCATCACCATTGACACCTACTCTAAAAGTGATTATACCAGTCGTCAAAGCAAATTCGCTGCATATCAAATTCACAAACTAAATCAATTCAAAGCCGAAATACAATACCCAATTACAATAAAGTTAAATCCAGTTTATACAACAGATGACTACAACATTGATATGGTGATTAAGCATGAACTACTCCACACTTTAGGTTTTAAAGACCTAACAGACACATACGACGCATTAATGTATTACGCAAATACAGGCAATGACCTAACAAAAAAAGAAGCAAAATACCTAAACACTGTTTACGCACCAAAATATACAAATTTGGTGGAAACAGAATTGCCTACAAAAATAGAATATTTGCCAGTTAATAGCGACGACAAGGAATTAGAATTTTAAACTTGCTAAATTAGCAAGTTTTTTTACTAAAACTATTGAATCGATTAATTTTTTATGCTAAAATTATATTGGAGTTAAAAATATGAAAACAGTATCTCAAAACAAATTATATAAACTAGTAAGTTTTAGTCGAAATGATTTTATTAGCGATTTCGACAAAATAGCACATGATTTTGGTAACATTTTTCAAACTAGCAAAAGGGGTAATCCGGAAGTTAATCGTTTGGACGCAGAAGACAAAATAAAAGACTTGATGTTGCAAATTCGCTGTGACGAAACCAGTGGATTTGTCTACTTTGTTTATGATAATAACGACCTACCAATAAGTGTTGTTGTCTACACCGGAAGTAACAAAAACTTACATTTAGAAATTGTTGCCACTCGTGAAGATTACAAGTCTATGGGGTTTGCGTCAAACCTATGCCTAAAATCTTTTAGTGACTTAGCAAACAACTATGATATAGACGAAATTACTGCAACTGTTAATGAATCTAACCGTAGAAGTATTGCTTTGCAAGAAAGCATAATTAGAGACGATAGAATTGAATGTTTTATTGATTACGAAGATGACAGAATTGGCTACACCTACAAGATTCATGGGCTCGTTAATGCTCCAACAATGGAAGAATAACAACTGTTTTCACAATATTGTTTGACAATGAATACTTTAATTTATATAATAAATTATGTAATAGCATAATTTGTTTATAGATATTAAGCAAAAGAGAGGCTAAATATTATGAAATTACTCAAACTGATTTTGAACATCATTCTTTGGATTGTTATGGTAGTTCTTGCTATCATAGGAATAAGATTCCTTGTGTGTGGTGGCTGGCAAACATTCAAAGACAAATTAACAGAACTTGATAATAACTTCTGGGAATTTATTAAATGGTTCTTTAGTTCTATGTGGGCGAAATAATAGATTAATTAAATTTATGTTATTACACGCAAAAATTTTAGGTTACTCTAAGGTTTTTGCGTGTTATTTTTAAGGAGAATTTATGAAAAAAGAAAACGGAAGTCCCAATTTTGTAGAAATGGAAAAGCATATGCTAGATTTTTGGCATAACAATAATTGCTTTGAAAAGTTAGTAGAAAAAAATAGTAACGGCGAGCGTTTTAGATTTCTAGACGGCCCAGCAACTGCAAACAACAAACTTGGTATTCACCACTTTTGGGGCAGAACACTAAAAGATATTGCAATAAAATATAACGCAATGAACGGCAAAAGTTGTCACTTTCAAAACGGCTTTGACGCACAAGGAATGTGGGTAGAAGTTAATGTAGAAAAAGAACTTGGACTCAACGGCAAGCCAGAAATTATGCAGTATGGCCTTGACAAATTCACTAACAAGTGTATGGAAAGAGTGCAATACTTTGCTGGCGAAATAACCAAGCAATCAATTAGAATGGGTCAATGGATGGACTGGGACAACAGTTACTTTACTAACACCGACCAAAACATCACTTCTATTTGGGCTTTCTTACAAGAATGTGACAAGCACGGCTGGATTATAAAGAAAAACAGACCAATGGCTTGGTGTCCTAGATGTGGAACTTCCCTTTCTGAACACGAAATGGCAGGAGCGTACAGCGACGTTGTCCACACTGCTCTATTTATCAAATTGCCAGTTATTGGTCACGACTTCAAAATGGTTGCTTGGTCAACCACTCCTTGGACTTTAACCGCCAATGTGGCACTTGCTGTCAATCCAAACTTAACATATGTAAAGGCAAAACAACTATCAACTGGCGAAATACTCGTTATGGGAAAAGATAGCGTTCAAAGAGTGCTAAAAAAAGACTATGAAATAATTGATGAATTTACTGGCGACAAACTTGTTGGACTAAAATATGAAACTTGCTTCCCAGAACTTAGTGAACAAAATTTTGAACACAGAATTGTTGCTTGGGACGAAGTTGATGACACCGAAGGCTCATGTGTAGTTCATATTGCCCCTGGTTGTGGTGCAGAAGACTTTGACTTAGGTCTTAAAGAAAACTTGCCACAAATTTGTCCTATCAACGACCAAGGCGTGCTTTTGCCTAACACTGGCTTTGTTGCTGGCAAAAAGACAACCGATGTTGTTGACGATGTAGTTAATAGACTAAAATTAGACAACAAACTTGTTTACGCTCACCCATACAAGCATAGTTACCCACACTGTTGGAGATGCAAAACAGACCTTGTATACAAATTAATCTCTACTTGGTATATTGATATGACCGAGTTAAGACCAAAACTACTAAAGGCCATTGAACCTGTTAAGTTTGACCCAGAATATGCTAAAAAACGTATGATAGACTGGCTAAACAATATGGGAGACTGGAATATTTCGAGAAGCCGTTTCTATGGCTTGCCATTGCCATTCTACCCTTGCCCAAAATGTGGAAAACTTCATGTTATTGGCTCACTAGAAGAACTCAAACAAAAAGCAGTTAATCCAGAACTTGTGGACAAACTACCAAATATACACCGTCCTTGGATTGACGACATTAAAATTAAATGCGAATGTGGAGAAGTTATTTCCCGTGTTCCAGAAGTCGGCGATTGCTGGCTAGATGCTGGTATCACTCCATTTAGCACTAAAAAATATTTCACAGACAAAGAATTTTTCAATGCAAACTTCCCTAGCGAATATGTTTGCGAAATGGTAGAACAAATCAAACTTTGGTTCTACTCTATCTTGGTTATGAGCGTTGTTCTAACCGGAAAAGCACCTTTTGAAAGAGTTTGCACATACCAATATGTTAAAGATGAAAATGGCGACGAATTCCACAAGAGTGGTGGCAACAGTTTGGAATGTGAAGTTGTTGCAGACAAACTAGGTGCTGATGCAATTAGATACTTATTTGCAGGCGCAAATCCAAACTACGATATGCGTTTTGGCTACCCACTACTAGAAGAAGCAAGAAGAAAAATGCTCGGCTACTGGAACGCTTATGTGTTCTTTAACACCTACGCTAGCATCGACAATCCAAAACTAGAAAACTTTGTTTTAGACAAAAAGCAACTATCTAGCACAGATAAATGGCTTTTGCAAGCAGTAAATGAATTTGTAGAAAGTTCTAAAACAAACTACGCAGACTACAAACCATACAATGTTGTTCAAAACTTTGAAAAACTTATCGATAACCTAACAAACTTCTATATTCGTGCAAATCGTAGAAGATTCTGGAAGAGCGAAAACGATAACGACAAAAATGTGGCTTACTATGTTCTCTACTCTAGCCTAAAAGCAATCACTCAAGTTATGGCACCAATAATGCCATTTATGACCGAATATGTATGGCAAAATATGGTTAGAGAAATCGAACCAAAAGAAGCACTGAGTGTTATTCTTTCAACTTTCCCAAGCAAAGTTTGTGATGTTGACTACAAGGAATACATTCACTACGCTAGCATTGCTCAAACTGTAATGAACTTAGCAAATCACCTTAGAGCCGAAAAGAACTTAAAAGTTAAGCAACCACTACAAAAAATGTTCATCGTGAGCGACGACAAAGACGCAATCGACGCACTAAAAGAATATCAAACACTAATCAAAGATGAAATCAATGTTAAAGAAGTGGAAGTTACAACTAATGTAGAAAACTTTAACACCTACTACTTGCAACTTAACTTCAAAAATGCTGGTGCAGTTCTAAAGGGCGATATTCAAAAAGTCAAGATGATACTTGAAAATGCAAGCGACAGCGAAAAAACAAGAATGGTCAGTGAATACGATAACGGCAAAGTTACCATTGCTCCATACGGCGAATTGGACTCTTCTCTATTTATTAAAAACTCTAAACCAAAAGACGAGTTCGTGCTATCTAAAGAAGGCAACATCACGGTTGTTCTAGATATCGAACTAAACGAAGAACTTGTTAACGAAGGGATACTAAGAGAAATCATTCGTAACGCACAAATTCTTAGAAAGGAAGCAAACTTTAACATCGACGCAAGAATTATGCTTTCTATTTCTACCGAAAACGAAAAACTTACTAATATTCTAAAAACTAACACTCAAAAAATTATGCAAGAAACTCTAGCCACAAGCTTCAATGAAAACTTTACTCCAGATGTTGAAAGAGAAGTAAAACTAGACGAAGGAACACTAACCTACAAGTTAAAAGCATTACAATAAAATAATTGAATAAAAAACGATACTATTATGGTATCGTTTTTTTATTTGTATGAAAGCAAGTTCCAGAGTTAATAACAGAGCAAGAGTAAATACTACTCATAAAAACTACAAAAAGCCACAGTATAAAGACTTTTTAAATAGTTTTATAAATAGTTTTCAAAAAAGTAATTTTGTTATGTTAATACTTTAGATTTTTCATAATCTTTAATAAAATTACGAAAATTTTAATAAATTTGCTATATTTTTATTAAATTTTTGCTAAAGACTTAATATTTTTGAATTTTTAACAATTTTATTTGCTTTCATGTTTTTTATTTAACTCGTGCAAAATAAGAGTGTTTTTCATAAGTTCTGCAATAGTCATTGGACCAACGCCACCAGGAACGGGCGTGATGTAAGAAACTTTATTTTTTACATTTTCAAAATCGACATCACCTACTAGTCCTGTTTCTAAACGATTGATACCAACATCAATAATGGTAGCCCCTTTCTTGACCATATCTTTCGTTACGAAATGTGGCTTGCCCACTGCTACGACCAAAATGTCGGCTTGCTTTGTGACGCTGGCTAGATTCTCAGTCTTGCTATGACAAATAGTGACAGTAGCGTTTCGTTGTTCTAGCAAGTTTGCAACAGACTTGCCCACAAGCAAACTTCTGCCAATTACCACTGCTCGCTTGCCTTGAATTGAAATGTTATAACTATCAAGCAAATCAATAATGCCAGTTGCAGTACAAGGCGCAATAATCTGCTTGCCAGAAAACAGTTTGCCCAAACTAAGTTCTGTAAGTCCGTCGACATCTTTTTGTGGAGAAATCAAATTAATGAGAGCGTTTTCGTCTAGATGTTTTGGCAGAGGCAGTTGAAGCAAAATTCCAGAAATGTTTTCGTCGCTGTTTAGCGAAGATATAACGTCTGCCACTTGACTTTGGGTTGCATCTGCTGACAAAGTTTTAACAACCGAATTAAACCCCACAAACTTGCAGGCTTTTTCTTTATTTGCAACATATACTTTGCTGGCTGGGTCATCTCCCACTAAAACACATGCCAGCGTTGGCACACGCTTGCCTAGTTTTACATAATTATCTTCTATCTTTTTGGCAATCATTTCTTTTATTTTAGACGCCACTTCTTTTCCATTTATAATTTCCATACTGCTATAATAATTCTTCCCCAAATAAATGTCAACACAAATACAATAATAGTTGTATACATAAAATTTATACAAAATATAAGTAATTTTAGCTTAAAAAGTACAATTAACACTGATTTTCTTAACATTTTTGCTTGATTTTTGACAAAATTAATTAATAGTGATAAAATAGGTATGTAAAAATTTTGCACATATTTCACAAACAAAAAAACTTAACATACTTGTTATCGCTACACATAAAAATTAATTCTAATTATTAAAACAAACTTTTTTTCACTTTTTTAGCCTAAATTATTATGTTAAACTTGAAATTATCATAAAAAAACAAAAAGCCAAAATGCTCCCATAGTGAAGTGGATATCACAATGGTCTTCGGAACCATTATGGAGGGTTCGAGTCCTTCTGGGAGCACCAAATGTGTTGCACAAAAAGTCTTTTTTTGAAAGGCTTTTTTTTATTATAAAAAACTTAATATATTTTTTGTCGTTACTCTTCAAAAAAGATTTTTCTAATAATTAAAACAAACTTTTTTTCAAATTTTTTAGCCCAAATTTTCATTTAAACTTAGATTTATCGCAAAAAAACTAAACGCATAGCGATGATTAGTAAAATACATCTAACAAGAGCCTAACAAAATAGTTAAAATTGCCTTTAACACTTGCAAAAATAACATCGTTGATGTATTGCGCCATAAAAAAAACGCCAAGTCATAAGACTTTGGCGATTTTTTATGCATTGTGCATTTAAAGATAATTTTATAAATGTTATTACTTTACTATTTTTTGATTATCTAGTTTAATTCAATATTATTTTAATACGCACTTATTTTACTTCTTGTTTCAAACTACTTTACTTTTTTAAACACATAATAGCCGTGGACTTTGCCACCATAGATGTAGTCACCAGATTTCCATTCTACGAACATTATTGTTTCATTATCAATTTCTTTTATGGTGTATTCACTAACAGTGTCTAGGTGTTTATTAATAACAACACCTTTGCTCCAATTAATTGGGTATAATCCATCGCTATCGCTGTATCCAACGAACAATTTTCCACCATTTTCAAACATATATTTTGTTAAAAATAGTTCATCATTCCAAGACTTTTTTCCTAATATGAACTCGTCGCAACTACTTACATAGTCAACGCAATCCCAAAATCCAATTACTCTATCATCAGTAATAAAAGGAATGTTTGTATCGTCTTTTATTTTAATTTCATCTAACGAATAGTGTTTGTCATCTACTTTTTCATAAACAGCGTAATTATCGACTGTACTTGTCTTGCAATCAACTATTCCAATATATAATTTGCCGTCCACAATCTCGTATGGCAAACGTCTGTCTTTTAGGTATAACAAACTTTTTGTCCAACTAAACACCCAATATTTTTCGCCATTTGGCAAGAAGTATAGTTGTTCAAAATTAAAAATGCTGTTATCATCAAATTTTTCTAAATTAAAGTCTTCTTTATTTTTTACTACTCCAAGTTTTTTCCATTTTCCTACAACTTTCTCATCATTTACAAAATTTTTCATAAAAAATCCTTCCTTTTCTTTGCGAATAGAAGAAAGTTCGTGAATGTTCTTAGTGAGTTTTTTTATATCAATTTTAACCTCGGAAATTTTATTTTTTATTGTTTCTTCATCAAGATTTTTAATTTCTTTTAGAGAAAAACCCAAGTCCTTCAAATACGAAATTTCACTCAATCTTGCCACACTACTTTCATCATAGTAGCGATAATTAGTCCATCGGTCGACTTCGATGGGGCTAATCAATCCCTCACTTTCGTAAAAGCGTATTGTTTGAATTGAAACTCCCGTAAGGCTTGATAATTCACCAATTTTTATCATAACTTTCTCCTTTCACTATCCGCAGTATAACACTATAGTAAACAATAGAGTCAATACTTTTTTGTAATTTTTTTTGCTAAAACATTAATATTATATCATATACAACAAACAAACCAGCATTAATCTTATTATTTGTGTACATTTCTATACTCTTTTGATGTTAAAAATAAGTTTAAACTAAAACCTAGCAGACAATAATAATATAAAAATCCGTCAAAATAATTAATTTACCAAAAATGCTGTAAACTATGAAATTACCAACAGCAAATTAATAAATATTGTTACCTTTCTTACCGTAAAATCCAGCCTAATTTTAAAAATTTGACATTTTAGCCTAAAATATGGTATATTATTAGAGCCAACTTCTAAATCTAAAAA
>CATZIR010000009.1 GCA_958420145.1 uncultured Eubacteriales bacterium
CAGTCTAGCAAACTGATACTACTTTTGTTTTCGGCTTCTCTCTCGTCGAACATTTTTGTGTAGTTTGCTTTTAGGAATACCCCTAGTTCCTTGCCTACGCAAATTTTAGACCTAATTGGAGTTTGACCACTTGCCAAACTTGATGCAATTCCTTCGATTGTGTCTACTAGCGCACTCTTGTCTCTATCATAAACCACAAGATAGTAACAGTCGGCATATTGCTTGTTAACTTCGTTTTGTTCAAGCATCTTGGCAACTCTGGTTTGGAAGATAACTGTTCTTGTTTCTACTTCGTCTTCGCTAATTTCGCCTTTCTCTTGCATTCTTAGCATAGACTCATATTTTTTTTCGTCGTCGGCAATATAGTCGTCCATCAAAATTGCTTTGTTAATTTTAACTAGACTCGCGTCTTGACCAACATTTAATCTCATCAAAGCATTTTTGAAAGACCTAACATATGCATTTTGTTTTTCTTCGCTAAGTAACAAAAATTCTACTGGTTTGATTTCTAGTACCATTCCATAGTATGAGCCATAGTCGATTATTTTATCGTCTATAAAGCCTTCGTATGGAATTAGTTTTTTGATGTCTTCGTAGCCTTTTTGTTTTGTTTTAGAATATTTTTTGGTATATGCCAAAAATCTAAACATTAACAAAACGGTTATATACATCTTTTGACCGTCTGCAAGTGGCAAGAATAATACAACGCCAAACGCAAGCCACACAATCGCAGCAACTATGTGATATGCAAAGTTACTGGTTAGTAGCAATACAAAAAGTGCAATTATTACTAAACCAATAACAACATCTGGCCAAGTAACCCCCGGCATAAACTCTGTTCTAACTTTTGTTTTTCTAGGAATGTAATACATATGCTTTCTCCTAAATTTATGATGTGCGAAATTTTATAAAAATCTCCAAAATATATAATTTATTATATACTATCAAAAAATAATTTCAAAATAAAACAGTTTTGTTTTGCATATTATCAAAGTTTTTTAGACCAAAACAAATTTCTTTATTGATACATACTATCAATATAAAATAATCAAATTTTTATTATTAAACTTGCAACAAAAAACCAAGCGATTTCTCACTTGGTTTTTTGAATCAATAACTACAATTTATTACTTATTTTTTTTATTGCTTTTGCTTTTTTTATCAGTATTTTTCGTTGTAGTTTTATTATTAACATTTGAATTGCTCGTTTTCTTCTTTCGTGTTCTGTAATTTCTTCCATCTACACCTGTTACTGAACCATCATTGTTTACTTTTGTCCTATCTGGCTGTCCATTGTTATTATCTTTTGATGTTTTTTCCTTTATATTTGTATTAACATTTTCATTTAACTTTGTGTCGGCATTATTGCTTGGTGTAGTTGGTGCAGAAGAATCTGGAGTATTTTTATTATCATTTTCTTTCTTTTCTTTAATATTAGATTGACCTCTGCTAATTTCACTAGCCTTTTCAGCAGCCACTTTGGCTGGGTTAAAGAAACGATCTGCACTATTTACCATTCCTTCAACAGAGTCCACAATATTCTTTCCAGTAGTTCCAAGACCCACAAAAGGAGATGCTATTGTTTTGACCGTACCTTTAAGCATAGCGCCCACTGTTGTATCTAAAATACGTCCAGTTATACCAGTGTTTTTATTGTACTTTTCCTTGATAGCTTGTTGTGTTCCGTCTTTCTTTAATGTAGACACTGCTTTATCACTCTTTCTGTAACTATATCTCTTGTCAAGAGCATCGTGTTCACCCATAATTTTATCTGAAACACCATTAGTTGCCAAACCAGCAAATCTGTCTCGAGCCATACTGAGTTTTGCTTTTGCCTTGTCTCTATATTGCTCAGCTGCTTTTTCATCACCTGCACGATGGGCCTTTCTAGCCATTTTTGCCGCTCTAAGTCCTGATACACCTGCAGTAGCAATACCTGCACCCTTAGCAACTTTTGCGCCTAAATCCTGAGTTGCTTTATCACCATCAACATATGCATTTTCCATTCCAAACATCTTAGCAAGTTCACCTGTTAAATCCTTAAAGAAGAACATTGAAGCACATATAATGATAAGGTGTGCCACTTGATTATATGCTGAATAAAAAATATTTCCAGCGAAGAAGTCTATGTTATTAATAGGTCCTAAGAGTTGGAAGGTTAGATTTAGCACTACGACGGTTGAATATGCAGATAATACGCTACCTATAAATCCCTCTCTCCAAGATTTTAATGCTTTTCCGTTATCTAGTGGCATCGTTGATGCTACCATTGGAGAAATGCAAAGCAAAATCGTGACTTTGAACATACGTTTAACAAGTCCTACTGACGTGCTAAGCAGTACCCAACTGATGAAGAAACATGCGATTAATGCAAACAGAAAATTAAAGGATGTAAGGTCATAATAATACCAAACTTGATATACATCGTATATGTTAAAAGAACTTCTTTCTGTACTATAAAATGTTTCTAGTGAGCCTAGAGATATTGTTCTAAAAAAGCCATAGGTGCCATCTGGATCAGCAAACATGTTGCCTTCTCTTCCATTTTCATCAACCCTTTGAAATGTTGATTTCGTAAAAGTTGAATTATTTTTAAAGGCTTCATCAATCTTATCTGCAATACTATCTTTATCACCAGTCAAAACACCAAATGCATTTTTTCCACTAGCGATATCTTGTGCAAATTGCGAATCTTTTCTCGCTCTATTACAGTCGTAAGCACAAGAAGTAAATACCAAACTACTCATTCGAATATTATTTTGGCCACTTGTGGCTTGATCAAGCGATTTGAGCAAAGCATTGCCCATAAATATACCTAAAATTGCAACAACTGGAACCATAAAGAAATTTACAAGCGCTTTAACAGCGGTAACAAAAATTTGATTATTTGTTTTTCTATCTTTATCGTCTGCTGTTTGTGTTTGTGCTCTAATTAGTGCCACAATGGTTGTGATTATTAATAAAACAACTGCTAAAATTACTAACGACCAAAATACATTTTGAACTGTTTCACTATTGATTAATGTCAAAATAATATCACCTGATTTGGTTTCACCATCAATTATATAATCACTTAGTCCAGCAAATTTTCTAAACAGTGCTTGAACGGCATCCATTGCGGAAAATAAAGGAGTTATTATGACATAATAGAACATGACAAAAATCCATCCAAGAATTGCCGAAACCATGTTCGTAAAAAGGTTGCCTATTCCTTTGAATAAATCTGCAGCCCAACCATTTAATTGTGAAAACTTTAATATCATATTCATAAATTTTTCTCCATTATTTCATCTATTACAGGTTAATTATAACAAATAATTCTTTATTTGTATATACTTTTTGAAATTTTTTTTGATTTAGTTGTAATTTTCTGTTTGAGGAAGGAAACTCAAAAAGCCAAAAGTGAATGGGTTATCGTTATCAGTTACGAACATTAATTCAATGAATTCGCATTCATCATCTGCACCTAAACCAACAAGGTTTTTTTCGCTATACGCATACAAACTGCCAGAACTTCCCTCAATATTTTGTGCATCATAAACTGGTTTTGTTTTGTAATCAATACCTGTGAAAACGCTTGCGTGACTTGTTTCCGTCGACTTTGCGTAGTCTTCTGGGAAAGGTTTAATTTCGTAGATTGGAACAGTTTGAGTTATGCTATCCTCATCTTTATAAGTATAGTCAAATGTTTGATTGTTGCCTACATAAGTTTTATCGTCAGTTTTGAATTTTGCATTTTTGAATAAATCTTCAAACTCTAGTTCAAACAAACAGCCGTCTTTTATTTCAGGACCACTAAAGTCTATACCATATGGGCCATCAACCTCAGCAGATGCATCTGGAAATTTATAGAAAGTGTATTTACTTGCATCTTTCTCTTCCATTAGATCTGCATCTTCGCCAAAATATGCAAAGCCACTACCCTTTCTATAGTATCTTGCATACATACTAACATTAACTTTGACACCTACTGAACTTTCTAACAATAGAAAAATCGTTCCTATGCTATTTTTAACTGACATTTTTGTTCTATCTTTCATAGCAAGTAGTACGCTCTTATAGGCTTGTTTTGGAAGTTTACAACTTGTTGAATTGTCGTTACTATTGCCTTTTACTTCAATAGACTTGTAGGAATAGTTTTTGCTAAACACATTTGCAATAACTGGGTAATTGGTGTCACTTTCTATGTTAGTGCCATTAACTTTGATTTTGTTTGTTGTATCTGTTAGCACTCTATCTATAATCTTTTCTACTGTATAGTCGTAGTTTCTAAAACCAACGAGTGCTCTATATTTTGGAACATCAACTTCGGTTGGATTACCATTTACGTATGTGCTAGTTTTAGCCACATTGCCAATAGTTGAGTTAAACTCTATAACCTTTTCGACTTCGACATCTTTTTCTGTTCCGTTATCATTTATAATTTTGGTCTCTGTATAAATGCCATCATTGTCTATATCTTGCCAAAGTTGAACATTTGTACCTGATATGTGTGGGTCAGCAGTCTCGTCATTACCCTTATAGATTAGTTTTAGTCTTTCGTTTAGTTGGTCACATGTTGGGTAGTCACTACTAGAACCATTGATGTATAGCGAGATGTCGTTTGTTTCGTTTTCTTTGTATTCTGCATCTTTGTTGTAATAGAATGTTTCGCCCCTAAATCTTTCGGTAGAACCAGAAGAGACATTTGCATAACTACCATTTTCAAATACTTGGAAAAGTTGATTATCTTTGTTAACCAAATTTTCTCCAATAACTCTATCAAGAATAAATTGTTTGAATGCTTTGCTTTCTAGCGAGTTAGCATATAAACCACTATGTTTTACATTAAAGGCAAGGTTCTGACTAAGTTGTGCAAAATCTGTTGAACTGTTGCCAGCCTTTGCATCGTAGTCATTCAAAAAGGCTTTGTATGTAGTATCAAAATCACTTTCACTCACATTGTCAAATTTGTCAACGATAGATAAAATTGCATAGGTGAGTTTGTCTTGGAAATTATTATACTTGAGAATTGCTGGCAAATGTTTTGAAAAGTCAGATAATGTGTCCAATATTTTTTGTTCTGGTGCACATTCCCATTTTCTAAATCTGTTTACGAATGTGAAATTCAAATCTGAATCATCATACTGATATTCATAAGTAATTTCATTTTTTATAAATTTGAAATTTTGTCTTTCTGAAGTTATAGTTTCTGAATATGGAATTTTGAAAGTCGACAGTTTTTTTGTAAGCGTTGTAGAAGAAGAGGATGATGATGAAAGAGGACTAAAAAAAATTTCTTCATCATTATTATTAACAGAATATTGTTGCAACAAGCCAACCATCGTGTCGGCTGCGAGCATTTGAGTTAATGAAATTATTTGGTCTTTGTATTCCTTAATCTCGTCGTTTTGAGTGTCAGCGCTAAGATTTGAAACCGAGTAAGAAACTTTTATTGAGTTAAGGTAGTCGCCAATTTTGTAGTTTGTTGTGATTGTGCTATTGCCACCGCTAGTTGAACCACCTGTGCTACCTGAGTCGTCTGGGTCGAAGTTACAACCTGCAAAAAAGATAGGTGCAAATGCAAAAATAACTGCAAGAATTACAGACAAAATTTGTTTAGTGTGTTTTTTCTTTTGCATAGCGCCCCCTTATATTTTCATATATAGTATACCACAAAAAAATAATATTTCAATATATATTAAAAAAATTTTTCGATTTTTTTTGACCCAAAAATTATGATTTTTTACACCTATTTTTTAGTGATTATCAAGACAAATTGTCACTTGAAAATATGTGCAAATGATTATAAGACGATGTCTCAATAAACAATAAAAAAACAGCGATTTCTCGCTGAATTTCAATTTTTAAAGTAAACCGATAATTGCATTTGGTGTTGTGCCATTAACCCATCTATCTAGGTTAGCCAAAATAAATCTTAGAGCAAACAATAGTAAAATTACAGCCGCACAAGCGATTAGCACATTTGTGATTCTTTTTTTGGCTGCTGCTCTCTTATCTGCGCTATCTGCCTTAGCCATATTAACACCCAAAATTATCGCATAAATTGTTCCCGCAGTGGCAAGAAGCGACACAACTGGGATTAAGATAATATTCAACACGTTAACAATAGGTTCTAGAAATCCTAGATCGAGACCCAACATACTATACAAAAAATCGAACATATTTTTTTCTCCTACGATTATTTTAACACAACCACAAAAAAATTTCAATACTATTTGAAAAATTTTTAGATTTTTATTTTTTTTATTATTTTATCATAATTTAGAAAAATATCAACATAATTTTAAGTATATTTGACTATTTTTTAGAATGTGTATGAGAATTATTCTCAACTAGTCAACAAAAATGACAAATTATTTTCATAAAAAGTACTACAACCAAAAAATATTTGCTATTAATAATTTGATATGGTAATATTATTTTAATATTAGTTGGTTAAAAGGAGCGAAAATGAAAAAATTTGGAAAAACTATATGGAAATTATTGCTCATATTAATAGGATGCTTGGCTATTGGCTATCTCGTTACAAGTTTTATTGAAACAAAAACCTTGACGTTCGATGTGTCTTTTTTAGCAAGCACAACAACACTTGCAATCGCAGGAGTTTTGCTACTTGTTATTGGTATTATGTTTCTAAATAAGTTAGACAAAAATGTAACTTCTAAAAAAGGTAACACCGTTGTAGACAATCAAGGAAAACGTGTAGACCAATTTTATAGCACCAAATGGATAACTATAGATCAGTTGAAAACTGACCCTAAATACAGATTTTGCTTGTATAGTAACTTACACAAAATGGGCAAAGATGGAATTGTTATTCGTGCAGAAAGAGTTAATGGCAAAACCGAAGTTAATATGGTAAAGCCTATTCATACAATCGTTATTGGTACTACCGGTTCTGGTAAGACCACTATGCTTGTTGACCCTACAATTCAAATTTTATCAGAAACAAAAAGTAAGCCAAGTTTGGTTGTCAGTGACCCTAAGGGAGAATTATACTCTCACAATGCACTAAAACTAAAACAATGTGGCTATGATGTTCAAGTTGTAGACCTTCGTGAACCAGACAAGAGTGCTCGTTGGAACCCTATCGAAAGAGCATTTGACGCCTATCAAAGAGCACATCACCTAACCGAAGAAGTAAAGAAAAATGTTGGTAATCCAAAATCATTAAACCTTTTAACCATTCCTAACGCAGACTACTCAAAGGCTTGGTATTCGTTCGATGGCGTTGCATACGACAACCTAGACACATTAAAAAAAGATTTGGACGCAATGAAAGATAAACTAATCAACATTGCATTTGAAGACGTTCAAGACATAGCAGAGACTCTCTGCCCTTTGGTTGGTCAAGAAACAAGTTGGCCTAGAGGTGCAC
This sequence comes from uncultured Eubacteriales bacterium, assembly GCA_958420145.1. GTDB lineage: Bacteria > Bacillota > Clostridia > Christensenellales > UBA1242 > CAKVNM01. The sequence continues at coordinate 7,382 of CATZIR010000009.1, forward strand.
AAGGCTTTATTCGTGCAATTATGATAGCCATGCTAGAAGACAGTCTTATTCCAGAACTTGGAATGACAAGAGAAAAATTCAATTTGTATAACGTATACAAAATGTCAAGTATTCGTGACGAAGGAAGCGACAACTTCGCTACCCTAAAAAAATATTTTGCAGGAAGACCAAAAACCAGTCCTACTCAAGACCTAGCCAACATCGTTATTAACAACGCAGCAGCAACTGCAAAAGGTTATATGGGACATGTTACAAGTGCATTAAGCCCATTTGCCGACACTGGAGTTTGTTACCTAACAAGTGGCACAGATATCGAATTTAGTCAGTTTGCTGACAAGCCAACTGCCCTATTCGTTATTATTCCAGACGAAAAGAACACAAGACACGCAATCGCAAACATATATATTTCGCAACTTTATAAAATATTGATTGAAAGAGCCAATAAAAGAGCAAAAGAAACTGGTGGCGAGCCAGAACTTCCACGAAATGTTTACTTCTTGCTTGACGAGTTCGGTAACCTACCTAAGTTTGAAAAAATGAAAAGCTTTATTACCGCTGGTCGTTCAAGAAAAATTTTCTTGATGCTTGTGTTGCAGGACTACACGCAACTTGCTTCTATCTATGGCGAGCAAGATGCAGAAACCATTAAACACAACTGTAATATTCATATTTTTATTGGAACAAAAGATATTAAAACGCGAGAAGAATTTAGTAAAAACTGTGGTAACATTCAAATCAACATTATCTCTAAAAACAAGAGTTCAAACACCGACAGAAACGGCGAATCAAATTCGTTTAGCACATCAGAAAGCACTCAATATCAACAGCGTCCTCTAATTAGTCCAGACGAACTAGACCACTTACCGTTTGAAACTGTTGTTGTTAGTATGTTCGGAGATTTTGCCGCTAAAACAAAATTTACCTCTTCGTACAACAACCCAGAATACAATTTCAAACGAGAACCAGTTGTCTACAAGCCAAGTCATTACCTAAATCAAGAAGAAGTTTACTACGACATTAAAGAGCGTAACAAACTAATACTTAAAGATGACGACGACGATGACGACGATTTCTCAAGATTGTTTAAAAGATAAAGAAAAGAAATGGCAACAAGCCATTTTTTTTATGCAAATTCAACTAAAAATAATTATAATACAATTATAAACTTTTATCGTTTATAAAAATTAAAAAACTAAGAAATTTCTAACAAAATATTAATTTACTAAGACTAATTATCACAACTTTTTAACATTTAGTTTTTATTCGTTTTTAAACCTTATTGCTAAAAAACTAAGAATGAGTATCATTTGCACATATATACATTCTAATTATAAATTAATATATTAATTTATTTGAATTATAAATATTTAATGTGGTAAAATAAATTAGAATAAACTTATTATTCATTCGCAGGAGAAAAATATGAAAAAGTTGATTAAGTCCAAAATCTTTATTTCTGTTATGATAACACTCGCAATGGTAGTCACTGCTTTTAGTGGCGTTCTTTTGCTGATTAATCGTAACAAAGGTGACGAAATTATCGCAGCCGAAACTACTATTGATAGCCCTATGGTCGCTAGAAAACTATGGGCAATCAAAACTAATGGAACAGAAACTGTTTCAGAAAATGAAACAGACTACACTTTGCAGTACGATGGAGACAACAACAAAGTGATTTTTGATGAAAATAATACTCCAAGAAGCGTTGTTTCACAATCTAGTTTAAAGCAAGAACTCAAAAATAACGAACTTGTAATTTTAAACAATAAAACAACAGAATATGACAATTATTTAAAAGAAATTATTTTGGTTTCTTTTAATTTGGACAGTTTAAGATATGAGACAACAACTGATACTAACGGTGTATCAACAACAAAACTAGTTGCCACAGCAGAAACAGGCGACACATCATATTACACCTTGCAAGTGAATGCATATCTAAATGGTAGACCATTAAAGACCAAGGCACAGATGCGTCTAAATACTACTATCAACTTTTGAACTTGAATTCAAATGCACTAGACCCACTTTGCTACTCCGACGGAACAGTTGTTCCACAAGACGAAATCGAAGGCAAATATAGATTTGTTTTCCAATATTCTAAAAAAGAGAGTGACGGCACAGTAGGTTCACAAGAAACAACTACAATGGAATTTTATGTGTTTAACGCAGATACATACAAAAATTCAACAGATGACGAAAAACTTGAGCCAAGACTTTCTAACACAGAAAAGATTGACAGATTTGTTATGAATGCAAACCAACTTGGTGGCGTTGAATATAACTACTTTAACTTTAACAACGAAAACACAACCAACTATTCTGGCAATAGCGAAAAATCTTCAACAAGCCTATTATTCCCTACAATCAACTACGATATTACAAAATATAGTCTTAGATACAAAGTTTCACTCTATGGCACATATAGTGACTATGAATACATCTTTGCAGGCTACGACACAGATAACAATCCTACAGATAAAAATCCTATTGTTAATGTCTACAAAGACGGCGTGCAACTTTCTAGCACACGCTCTAGCAAAAACGGAATTACAACAATAAGTGTTAATGACCAAACTCTCAACGACTTTACAATAAGCAATAACATCATTAGCATAAAACTTTCAAACATAGGCGAATACGACTTTGAGTTCAACTATGTTTACGAAACAAAAGATTACAACAATGCCACAGGCAAGTTTGTTTCTACTGGCTATGTTATCAATTCACTAGATAGCAAGGGCTACACAGACGAAAGCATCTCTTTTGTTAAAAAAGAAAATTGGGAAATGGTTGGAGATAGCAAGTTATACCTATTCGGTTACCAACTCTACTACTCTGACTACTCTAACTCATCAGTATCTGGCAATCTCGAATTTACTAACAAGAAAGATAAATTTACAGATGTGACATTTTTAAATGACAAAACAAGCGAAAGCGAAAATGCTTACACATTTGACAAGGTTTTTGACGAAACTAAAACTTTGCTTGTTACAGATATTTGTGCAACTAACCAAGCACCAATCACACTATCCTACTACGCTAAAATGACACTAAATAGTAGCAATGCAACAAAGAGTTACTACAAATACTGGGCAAATGTTAAAAGTTATCTAAAATATACAGAGAACAATAATGACGAAGAAATCAAAGAAGCAAACAAACCAATTCAACAACCTATCACAAACAACACAAGATTTACTAAAAACGGTTACTATCAAGTGTTTATTGAATATCAATTTGAAAACTACAAATATACTACAGACAACGAAAGCAATACAACATTAAACACTGGCAGTGAAACTAAGAAATATCAATTCTTCTCTTTCGCTATTAACAACAGTGAGCCAACTATTAGCGTTGTAGAAAATACAGACACAACAGCAAAAGCAATACCAACAAACGGCTTTACAAATAAAGATGTTAAGATTACTTGGAGTGCAAACACAGAGTTTGACATTATGCCAAGAGTTAGCATTTTGAAAAAGAATTACAGCGAAAACGTCTACACCGAAATATTCAATCAAGAAAGCAACAAACTTGGCGACGAATACGGAATAAGTTATGTTAACGGTAAAGAAATTACTATTTCGAGCAAAAACAACGTCGACACAAACGGCAACTACCAAGTAGTTATTCACTATGGACCTGGTTCTCACACACTAGTTAAATATCGCTTTACTATTGATAACAACGAAATTAAAGATATTGCAACCTATTCTATTAGTAATGTAGACAACGAAAATGGTGATAAGATTACATATTCCAAAGCAGACAATAACATTATAAACACAGCATTTGCACTAGATTGGAAAAACAAAGATAGTGGCGCCGAAATAGATGTTCAATATGACTTTATTGCACTAGAAAGTGGAAATATAAACAACAATGATATACTTGAAAAATTAAAAGGCGACGCATTAACAGTAGAAAATATAGTAAAACTACTAAAAACAAATTATTTTGAACACAAAAATGAAAAGGACGAATTAGAACCAATCGCTCTTAACCTGTCTAATGGCTACAAACTAAATGCTATTAGCCGTAATATTCCTTACACAAAGCCATTATTTGTCCACACTTATGACGAAAAAGATGAGACAAAAATAAAATCAACAAAACTAGAAGACATAAACTCAATGAGAACAAGTGCTGGTTTCTACCTATTCACTCTAACCGATAGTGCTGGAAACATAAGTTACAAATCAGTGCTTGTTGATAATTCTAAGCCAGTTATCTACACCTTTACTAACGAAGAAACCGATTTCGTTTTGAATGAGAATGCTAAGCGCAAAACTGCTTCTCGTGACACAATCGCTATTTGGGGTGACAATAAGGCTATTGCTATTGAAAGTGATGCACAAAATCTTCTTTCATCATTCCTAAACAATTCAAAAGAAAATTATAACATTGATAATAACTCTCTATTGATAAACATCAACGATAGAACATCTGTTGACAATAGTGACAACACCAGTCAAAACTACACAGAACAAACGATAAATAAGCAATACCAAGTGTTTGAAATTAAAACACCAAATGAAAATGCTAAATGGTATCAAGGTGAGCACATCCACACTGTTTCTATTCAAGACGTAGGCGAAATTTCAAGCCAAGGCAACAAACAATATAAGAACATAGCCGTTTTGGAACTTGAAATGAACTCCGATAACAGTTTGTTGATGGCATATGTAACCACTGGCAACTCAAAACAAGAACTTGAAAATGCTAGACTAGATAATACAAGCGTTGGAAATGGTCAAAAGTTATACTTAGAATGGATTCAAAACGAAGGCAACGACTTTGAAGTCAATGCAATCACATACTACTACTTCCCACTAACATTTGACAAAACAAGCCCTATCTACCCTTACTCTTCTACTCCAGAAATCACACAAAACATTGACTTGCTAAACTCAAACAGTTCAGATTTGAATAATAATAAAAAAATTAGCACATCAATCAATGTAGAAAGTGACTCAACGCTAGAAGGATTGTATATTGTTAAGAGAGAATACAAGAAAGCGCTAAATAAAGAAGATGATAACAACATCTCTGGAGACTACAGTCCAAGATATTACGCATTCTTTATCGACAGAAACAAGGTTATTAGTTACGCACCAAACGGAACACTTATTGGAGACAAAATTGGACTAAATATTGGTTCAAATAGCATTGCAAACTACCAAGTAACCTACCAAGGTGCAGACTTCTTGGTTGACACAAACGAAAACAACTCTAAATTTATCACAAGCAAGTTACCAATAGAGTTTATAAACACAATTAACAAACTAAACAAGTTTAATTCACAAGACAACGAGACAGTGATTGAAAATGAAAAGAACGACTTT